>CAVDDP010000075.1:0-22057 GCA_963607695.1 Hallerella sp. | reverse complement strand
AATAAACTCGTTGCTGTTGATAATGCGCCCTTCGCGAACCATAAGAACATGCACGCCCGTTATGGTTTCTTCCCGGAAAAACCCAATGACATCGGCAAATAGATTTTGTGCGATAACGGCATGCTGCTTTTGCGACAAAGAACGAATAGTTTCAATGCGGCTTTTAATGCGGCCGGCTCGTTCAAAATCAAGGTCAGCCGCTGCTTCGGTCATTTCGTGAGTAAGCTCAGAAATAAATTCGTTGTGATTACCCGCAAGAAAGCGCTGAATGCGTTTAACGTTTTCCCGGTATTGTTCAGGGGTAATGCCGCCGCAGCACGCACCAGGGCCTAAACCCACATGGCTATCGAAGCAAGGGCGAACAGGCATGTTACTCTGAAAAGATTCAAGCGAGTTTTTAGCGATAAGGCGGTTAATACGCCGCCACTCCGCGCACGTTGTTGAACAAAGTGGAACCACGCGCCGGGCAATGTCAACCATCTCACGCGCTGCACGGCTATCGGTAAAAGGGCCAAAATACTTGGTGTCGCTTCTGTGTTTCTCCCGCGTGTACTTGATGGCAGGAAACACATCGCCCATGGTCAACGCAATAAACGGGTAACTCTTATCATCTTTGAAATCGGCATTGAAAAACGGAGAATATTGTTTGATTAAGTTGTTCTCAAGCACCAATGATTCATGTTCGTTTTCCACCACAATATAGTCAAACGATTGAATCTGATCCACCAACAGGGGAATTTTCGCACGATCATCTTGGAAGTTTACGTACTGGCGCATGCGCGCACGCAGCTGTTTTGCCTTACCCACGTAGATAACGCAACCCTGCGCATCTTTCCACAGATAAACTCCGGGAAGCGTGGGAACGTTGTTTAGTTCGCGCCGCAGGCGTTCAAGCTTTTCCTGGGAAGATTCACTATAGGCAGGTTTTTCCGCTTCTTCTTCAGAATCTATTTCGTTCATGTTTTCCATAAGCGCTAGTATACCAGCCGTGCGCTTTACCGTTCACGTTCATAAATGCTTAACTCAATATTAACGAATTGTAAATAAATGGAACATCTTTAAGAAATAGAGTCATACTGAACCATAGTGACTGCGCAAGGCGAAGTATGCCTTTTTGCGCCCCATTTCCGAAAAAAGGAGTTTACTGTGAGTTACGTACAAGATGTTCTAGAGATGGTCAAGGCAAAAGACCCAGAGCAAACCTTGTTCATTCAGGCTGCTACTGAAATTCTTGAAACCCTTGAACCCGTTATGGAAGCACACCCCGAATACCAAGAGAATCATATCTTGGAGCGCTTTGTTGAGCCCGAGCGCGTTATTATGTTCCGCGTTCCTTGGATTGACGATGCTGGTGTAGCGCAAGTAAATCGCGGCTACCGCGTTGAGTTCAACAGCGCAATTGGGCCTTACAAAGGCGGCTTGCGCTTTAATTCTACCGTTAATTTAGGCATGTTAAAGTTTTTGGGTCTTGAGCAAATCTTAAAGAACTCGCTAACCACTCTTCCTATGGGCGGTGGCAAAGGCGGTTCCGACTTTGATCCCAAGGGCAAATCCAACAACGAAATTATGCGTTTCTGCCAATCCTTTATGACTGAGCTGTATCGCCACATTGGCCCTAACACCGACGTTCCTGCAGGTGACTTAGGTGTAGGCGGCCGTGAAGTTGCCTATATGTTTGGTCAGTACAAGCGCATTGCCAATGAATGGACTGGCGTTTTAACCGGCAAAGGCTTGCAGTTTGGTGGTTCTCTTGCGCGTACCGAAGCTACCGGTTACGGCTTGGTGTACATGGTTGCCGAGCACTTAAAGTGCCAGGGAGATTCCTTCGAAGGCAAAACAGTTGTTGTTCATGGTTCCGGAAACGTTGCTATTTATGCTGTTCAGAAAGCAGAGCAGTTGGGCGCAAAGGTTATCGCTGTTTCCGATACCAAAGGTTATGTTGTAGACGAAGAAGGTATTTCCGTTGAAGCCCTTGAGGCCATTTACAACGCAAAGCGCTCTGGCCATGACAAAGGCGTTTCTCTTGCTATGTATACCGATTATCGTCCTAATGCAAAATTTGTTGCAGAAGACGGCCGCGGCGTATGGCAATTGAAGTGCGATATTGCTCTTCCTTGTGCTCGCGAGAACACGCTTTTGTTAGAGGATGCCAAAGCATTAGTTGCAAACGGATGCAAGATTGTTGGCGAAGGCGCAAACATGCCTACCACGTTAGACGCAACACAGTACCTGAAAGAAAACGGTGTAGTGTTCTTCCCGGGCAAGGCAGCAAACGCTGGTGGCGTTGCTGTTTCCGGTTTGGAAATGAGCCAAAATGCCGAGCACTTGTCTTGGACGTTTGAAGAAGTTGACAACAAATTAAATGGCATTATGTGCAATATTTACCATGCCATTGACGATGCTGCAAAGCGTTATGGTCATGAAGGTGACTACGTTATGGGTGCAAACATTGCTGGCTTTGAAAAAGTTGCCGACGCCATGATTGCACAAGGCGTTTGCTAAGAGCACTACTTTAAACATACGTTACTAAACAAAAACCCGCCGAAACTAATTTCGGCGGGTTTTTGCTTTCTTTTAATAAAGGTTACAAACTGCTTTTTTCGCAATCTACCAGCACAAAAAGCAACGCAAGCTACAGCATTTTTGCAATGTATTTTCCCGTATAGCCCACATTTGCTTTGACAATTTGTTCGGGGGTGCCATGAGCTATCACTTTTCCGCCGCGATCTCCGCCCTCTGGCCCCATATCTATAATGTAATCAGCCGATTTAATAACGTCTAAGTTATGTTCAATGACCAAAACGGTATTGCCACTATCCACCAATCGTTGCAACACACTCAAAAGCTGGCGCACATCTTCAAAATGAAGCCCCGTTGTGGGCTCGTCTAAAATGTAGAACGTCTTGCCTGTTTGTTTACGCTGAAGCTCACTGGCTAACTTTACACGTTGCGCTTCGCCACCCGATAACGTAGTGGCAGGTTGCCCCAAACGGATGTAACCTAAGCCAACGTCAAAGAGCGTTTGCAGCTTACGCGCAATACCGGGAATATTTTGGAAGAACGCAAGCGCTTCCTCAACCGTCATGTCGAGAAGCTGAGCAATGTTTTTTCCACGATATGTTACTTGCAGCGTTTCGCGGTTATACCGGGAGCCACCGCATACTTCGCAAGGTACATAAATATCGGGAAGAAAATGCATTTCTATCTTTATTTGGCCATCACCTTTACACGCTTCACAGCGGCCGCCCGAAACATTGAACGAAAAACGCCCCGGCGCATAACCGCGTGCTTTAGCCTCATTTGTGGAAGCATAGAGCGCACGCAGGTCGTCCCACAGTCCAATGTAGGTTGCGGGATTAGAACGCGGCGTTCGCCCAATGGGGCTTTGGTCGATGTTGATTACTTTATCAATGGCTTCTACGCCTGTTAACTTTTTATAAGGAGCTGCCGTTTTGTGGGCATGGTTAACGCGGTTTGCCAAAGCGGGAGCAAGGGTGTCGGTAATAAGAGAACTTTTGCCGCTTCCTGAAACGCCGGTAACCACACAAAACGTTCCCAACGGAATATCAACCGATACATTTTTTAAGTTGTTAACCTGCGCCCCCGTAAGAGAAATATACCCTTTTTGGGGTTGCCTGCGAGTTGCGGGAACCTCTATTTTTCTTCTACCGCTTAAATAATCAGCGGTAATAGATGCACTTCCTGCGTTTTGAATTTGCTCGGGCGTTCCTGCTGCTACCAGATATCCACCATTTTCTCCGGCGCCCGGGCCCATGTCTATTACGTAATCGGCACTACGGATGGTGTCTTCATCGTGCTCAACCACAATTACCGTATTGCCTAAGTCGCGCAAATGTTCAAGCGTTGCAATAAGCCTGTCATTATCACGCTGATGCAAACCAATAGAAGGCTCATCTAAAATATAGAGCACACCCATAAGGCCTGCGCCAATTTGGGTTGCTAAGCGAATGCGCTGCGCTTCTCCACCTGAAAGAGAAGCGGTTGCTCTGTCAAGCGTAAGATAATCCAGGCCAACATCCACCAAAAATTGCAAGCGTGCAATAATTTCTTTGACAATAGGCTGCGCAATAGTTCGGTTTTGCCCGGTAAATTCCAGCGATTGAAAGAACTCCAACGATTCGCGTGCGCTTAAGGCGGTAACTTCATTAATAGATTTACCACCCACTGTTACCGCAAGAATTTCAGGTTTCAGGCGCTTTCCCTTGCAAGCAGGGCACGGATGTTGTGAAAAATAGGCATTCAACTTCTCCCGCTGCTTATCGCTTGACGCTTCATCGCGGCGCTGAATAATGGCAGCACGAGCGCCTTCCCATGTAATAAACCAATACGTTTCACGGCCACTTACGGTTAGATAATCCACGCGAATTTTTTCATCACCCGTGCCATCCATAATGGCGCGTTTTGCTTTGGTGGGTAAATCTTCCCACGGGGTTTTATCGCTTATCTTTAAGTGCTTACAAAGCGCTTTCATAACCTGCGGGTAATAATTACCCGTGCTAAAAGGAACAAGACAGCCCTCAGAAATAGAAAGCGAAGGGTCAGGAACAACCAGCGATTCGTTTACCTCTTCTGAAGTACCAATACCCAAACATTCTGGGCATGCGCCATACGGAGCATTGAACGAAAAATCGCGCGGCTGCAGCTCGTCAATGGAATGCCCGTGTTCAGGGCACGCAAGTGCAAGTGAATAAACATGTTCGTTTTCAGCAAGGCCGCCCGTAGCACCCGATGACGTATACGATGACTGCGCCTCGGTTGAAGATTCCCCCAAAACTTGCACAAGCACGCGGCCATCGGCAAGCGAAGTTGCTTTTTCAACGGCTTCTGCAATGCGACTTGTGGCAGAACTTTTTAAAACTACGCGGTCTACCACCACATCAATGAAATGTTTAATTTTTTTATTCAGCGTAAGAGGCTCGCCATCAAGCTTTCGCACTTCCCCATCTATGCGCACACGCACGAACCCTTCTTTTGCAAGGTCGGCAAAAAGCTTGGTGAACTCACCTTTTCTACCCGTAACCACCGGAGCCATAATCATAGCTTTGGTGGTTTCGCCATTTCCCAGCGCTAGAATCTCATCTGCCACTTGATCGGTTGTTTGCGACTTTATCTCTTTGCCACATTCAGGACAATGCGGAATACCTGTTCGAGCGAACAATAAGCGCAGATAATCATATATTTCGGTGGTGGTACCCACTGTTGAACGAGGGTTTTTGCTGGTTGTTTTTTGGTCAATAGATACAGCGGGCGACAAACCATCTATGCTATCTAAATCAGGTTTATCCATTTGCCCTAAGAACATGCGTGCATAGCTGGAAAGCGATTCAACATAGCGCCGCTGACCTTCGGCATAAATGGTATCAAACGCTAAGCTTGACTTTCCGCTTCCTGAAAGCCCCGTGATAACAACGAGCTTATCGCGCGGGATAGTAACATCAATATTTTTAAGGTTATGCTCACGCGCGCCTTTAATAACAATAGAATCTTGCCCCACCATAACTCCCTTTTTATCATCGTATGTGCTGAATTTATTCAGCGCTTATTATACTTCAAAACAGCAAACATTTGTTTGTTTTTTCTACAACTTAAATAAATGACACATTGCGCAAAGCAGTGGTTTAAGCAAACGGTTTGCCGTCTCAATCAAGCACGCGGGTGCGCCTGCGCATGTGCCTCACGCAAACGCTCAGGTGTCAAATGCGTATAGATTTGCGTAGTTGATAAGCTTGCATGCCCCAAAAGCTCTTGAACGCTTCGCAAGTCTGCCCCACCGTTTAGCATATCGGTGGCAAACGTGTGACGCATAGCATGCGGAGAAAGAGAAAGATCCAAGCCAGCCTTTGCAACATAGTCCTTAAAGATTTTACGTATTGAATCGGCTGAAAGCTGCCTTCCCGTATGGGAAAGAAAAACAGCTTGTTCTTCATTGTTGCCACAAAACTTTTGCAAATAAGGGCGCCAGGTATCTATATAGCTTTGCAAAACACTTCTGCATTGCTCATGAATAATAACACTACGTTCCTTTGAGCCTTTTCCCAAAAGGCGTAGTTGATAATGCGGAAGGTCAAGCTGCGCTAATGTTAAGCCAGCAACTTCTGACACACGTGCACCCGTTGCATATAAAACCTCAAAAATTGCTGCATCTCGATAAGTGAGCGCTTGTGCTTTAAGAGCTTTTGTATCTTCTGTATCTATAGCACTAAGAGCAAGAGATGTAGTTCCCGCGCTGCCAGGCTCTTCAAACAGCTCACCTTCCAGCGAAGAAAAAAGCACCTCTAGCTCTTGCGGAGAAAGAACATGAGGAAGATGCTTTGAAAGTTTTGGCCCTTGAAGAGCGCTTACCGTATTGCATTCGCTTAATTGAGAAATATTGAGCCACCGAAAAAACGTTCGGAGCGCACTTAAGCGCCGATTGATAGTTTTGCGCGAATACCTGGCATTCATTTGATCCGATAAATACCCACGCACATCTTTTGTACTTGGAGATAGCGGTTCAATTTCAAAACGCTTGGTATAACGAAAATACGTGCGAATATCGGTTTCGTAATTACGAACGGTATGAACAGAATAATTGCGCTGGTCACGTAAGTAATCCAGGAAAGACGCAATGATCTTTTCCTCTTCCTTATTTACGGTTGTTTCTTCAGATTCAACGTTTGTGTTCATGCTTCATGCTTCTTTATTTTGTATAAAAACGTGCTTTCAACCTTTATATCCGTTCAGAGAACGCACTACAACAACCCAAGCAAAGAAAGCTTGTTGCAATAGTGCTCAAGCGCACTATTGCCCCGCGCCGCATAGGCAGCATAGCGTTCTTTTTTGTTACGCACCGGCGTGTCAAGCGGCTCAATCATGCCAAAATTTACATGTGAAGGCTGATAATCCACGGTTTCTGGATTGGTGGCATAGTGCAAAAGGGCGCCAAAGACCATTGATGTTGGCATAGACGGTATCGCCACGCCCCTAAGGTATGCCGTAACCGAAAGAGCAACGTGCAAACCTGATCGTATTGCCTCAACGTAACCTTCTGTACCAGAAACCTGCCCCGCCAAATAAACAGGAGTACCAAACTTTTGCACGCTGTTTGCAAGCAGCAAATGAGAATCCAACACTTTAGGAGCATCCACAAACGTATTACGATGCATAACTCCATACCGCGCAAATTCAGCCTGCTCCAAGCCAGGAATCATGCGAAAAACACGCTGCTGCTCAGGAAAGGTAAGGTTTGTTTGAAACCCTACCAAGTTATAACAGCTCCCCTGCGCGTCTTCAGCACGAAGCTGAACGGCAGCCCAAGGGCGACGCTGCGTACGCGGGTCGGTAAGGCCTACCGGCTTAAGAGCACCAAAGCGAGGTGCGTCTTTCCCTGTGCGCGCAATCTCTTCAACAGGTTGGCATGCCTGGAATAAATCTTTGGTTTCAAACTCTTTCTTAATAACGCGCTGTGCACCTAAGAGCTCATCAATAAAGTGCTCATATTCTTCTTTAGAAAACGGGGCATTCAGATAATCGCCCTGGCCTTCTTCGTAGCGGCTTTGCCGAAACAAAACACTCATATCTAATGAATCTGCCACAACAATAGGTGCAGCTGCATCGTAAAACGCAAGATGACTTAAGCCTGTTGCCTCTTGAAGCGATTGAGCTAAAGCATTGCTGGTTAAAGGCCCTGTTGCCACAATAAGAGCATCAAACCCCTTAGCTTCAAGCGCTAAACTGTTTGCTTCTCTGCGCTCAAGAGTAATAAAGGAGTTTTCACTAACAAGCTGCGTTATAGTTTGCGCAAACGCATCTCTATTAACAGCAAGCGCTCCACCTGCAGCAACTTGCGTTTCAAGAGCCACCGCATAAAGAAATGATGAAAGCCTGTTTAACTCTTCTTTTAACATACCTGCTGCCGAACAAGGGTTGGTGCTCTTCAGTGAGTTTGAACACACCAGCTCGGCCAAATTACTACTTTTATGCACAGGCGTTTCTTTTTGCGGGCGCATTTCAACAAGCGTAACAGCAATTCCCCGCTTCGCAAGTTGTAAAGCACACTCACAACCAGCAAGCCCGCCACCAATTATTTTCACGTTCTTATTCATAGGAAAAGCATAGCAAAAAGAAGTTGTTTTAGCGCCTACGTTTAAAGAAAACACTTACAAAAGCGGACCATAACACCCATTGGGGTACAGCGCAATTAGGCCAGCATCCTGTGCTTCTTCAATGCGAAGTGCTGCCCATGAATGGGGGTTTTCATTCCCACAATACTGTGTAGCAAACGCATAGATTTGTTCCCTATCAAGCGGCTCTGCAATAAGTGCCCGTACAAGAGGGTCTTCACATAAACAGGCTGATTTTTCACCAAGTAACGCCACCTGTTGCATTTCACTTCTTTGCTCTTGCGGGTAAAGCGATAAAAGCGTTGTTAAAAACGTTTCGCTATCTACCACCGGAGTTGCTCCTTGAAACAACAACCTGTTTGAACCCTTAGAATTAGGAGCCGTTATAGCGCCAGGCACAACCATAACCTCTCGGCCAAGCAGTAAGGCTTCATCTGCGGTAGAAAAAGTGCCCGATGGAAGGCCAGCCTCAACAATAAGCGTTGCTTTTGAAAGAGCAGCTATAATGCGATTTCGCAATCGAAACATATAGCCCAATGGCTTCATGTTCCAAGGGTTTTCAGAAATAACAGCGCCACCTGAATCTATGATTTGCTGAAACAATTTTCTGTTTTGAGCTGGATACAGCTGGTCGCACCCACCACCTAACACTGCAACCGTTGTTCCCTGTTGCTTTAAGGCTCCTTTATGAGCAGCGCTATCGCACCCCAACGCTCCCCCTGAAACAACAGGAATTCCCTGCTCGGCCGCAAGCGAAGCGAATTTTTCCGCACAGCTTTTTCCATACGGCGTTGCTTTTCGGGCACCAACAATGGAAAGCCCCATGGTAAGACAATGCGGGTTGCCGATAACGTATAAAACCTCGGGCGGAGAAACAAGTTCGCGTAATGCCGCAGGATAATCCGGCGAATCGCAATCTATTTCATAGCGCGGGCCTTGCAGCAAAAAATTTGAAGCATTAGCACTGGTAACAGCAACCATCTTTATAATCCTTTCGCTTCGTCACTCATGCGCAAGCCCGCTGCTTCGCAAATATGATTTTTTGTAACGCGTTCGCTTTCCTCAAGGTCTGCTATTGTTCGCGCTACTCCAAGCGTTCTTACAATGGCGCGCCCGCTGAACTTTCTTTTATCGGCAAGTTGTTCAAAGTAACAGGAGGCTTGGTCATCCAATAAACATGACTCAATAAGGTCTTTGGAGCGCCCGCCCAGCCTTCCTCTTCGGTTTTCGCGCCACGCTCGAAATTCTCTGCCAGCTTCTACGCCTTCACGCAATGTTTGGGAAGAAGTTCCCTGCCCAGAACGAAGAACATCGGCTGAGCGCAAGCGCCCCACGGTAATGCGCATATCAATGCGATCTAAAATGGGGCCACCAATACGTGCCTGATAAACGGTAATTTGATGCGGGGTGCACCGGCAAGGCGTTTCTTTGTCTCCCAAATAACCACAGGGGCATGGATTAGCCGATGCGGCCAGCGAAAAACGCGCCGGCATGGTAACAGAGCAGGTTGCGCGTACCAAGGTTACTTTCCCTGACTCCATGGGCTGGCGCAAACTTTGCAATACAGCAGGTTTAAATTCAGGCAACTCATCAAGATACAATACACCGCGGTGCGCAAGGGTAATTTCACCCGGCAAAACCGGAGACCCTCCCCCCACAAGCCCCGCACAAGAAGCAGAATGATGCGGTGAACGAAAAGGGCGCCGCCCCGCTAAAACATTGCTTGCATCTAAACCAGCAACAGAATAAATGGTTGCAACTTCTAATATTTCTTCTTGAGTTAGCGCAGGTAGAATACTGGGTAAGCGCTCGGCAAGCATTGTTTTACCCGAACCCGGAGGCCCCATAAGCATCACGCCATGATTTCCCATTGCTGCAATTTGCAATGCACGCTTTGCATGATCATGCCCTGCTACCTCTGAAAAATCCAAGAGGGAGCTTTGAGGTGTGCATACACCGTTTTTATAGGTCCTGAAATCTTCCGTCTTAAGCGCGGCAAGTGAGTCAATGATGCGAATAGAAAGCTCACCCTTTAAAACACTCAGATTGTCTTCTTGTGCGCACGTTAACGAGTAGCCATCGCAACATGCACATTGCGCATACGCCAATAGGCCCGGAATACTTTTAACACACCCATCAAGCGAAAGCTCACCTACAAACAAGGAGTTTCGCGCAATATCTGCAGGAACTTGCCCTGAAGCAATAAGAATTCCCAGCGCAATAGGAAGGTCAAACCCCGACCCCCGCTTCTTCATGGAGCCTGGCGCTAAATTCACCACAATTTTTTCAGAGGGCATGCTATAGCCGCTACTTTTCAATGCTGCTTTTACGCGCTCGCGTGCTTCTTGAATGGCTGCATCGGTCATTCCAACAATAGTAAAACCAGGTAAACCCTGAGATATCACCACTTCAACTTCTACCGGCACGGCATAAACACCAACAATTGTTGCCGAATGAACGCTGCATTGGCTAAACATAGCTATTCAACTCCGAACGCATTAACATGGTGCCGAAGCGTAGCTTTATTATTACCCAATACCAGAATGCCAATTACATCAAAGCGGAACCGCAACTCTTCATACTTTGAATCACGTAAGTAATAGGCAGAAATACGCTCATAACGTGCGCGTTTTTCCTTGGTAATTGCTTCTTCAGGGTAACCTTTATCAATATCAGAGCGTGTTTTTACTTCAACAAATACTAAGGTGCTACCATCAAAAGCAATAATATCGGCTTCGCCAGCAGGGCAGCGCCAATTTCTCTCAACAATTTTGTAGCCTCTGCGCAAAAGAAACTTTGTTGCCGCATCTTCGCCTTTTTTTCCAAGCTCACGGCGTTCATCTTTCGCTTGTGCTTCTTTTAGCTGCTCTTCCTTAAGCTTTTCATCCTTGGGCTGTTCCTCTTTGACCAGTTCCTCTTTCACTTGTTCTTCGTTGACTTGCTCTTCTTTAACTTGCTCTTCTTTAACTTCAGGTTCTTCCATAGTGCTTCTCCTTTCAACGGGAAAAGCATAAAGAAGCGGCCTATCAAAAAGCCTTCAAAACAAAACAGGAAGCTATCAAAAAGCTATCAAAAAGTACTCAAATACACCCAAAAAGCTATCAAAGCAAAAAGAAGGAGTCCACAAAGCAAACACTAAAAAAGCGTTTCTTGTAAAAACGACTGGCAAAACGTTGCCCTATGATACGGCGATAGCCCATACTCACGGATTGCTTGAATATGTGCAGCGCTTGCATATCCTTTGCATTGATCCCAACCATACTGCGGGTATTCCTTTGAAAGCGAAACCATTAAGGCATCACGCTCTACTTTTGCAATAACACTTGCCGCCGCAATGCTTGCACATTTTGCATCGCCTTTAACAATATTGCGCTCTCGCTTGTCAAAATGAAGCGGGTTTCCATCAAGCAAAAGCAAATCAACGGAAACTCCTTGCTGCTCTATTGCCGCTACCGCGGCAGAAAAAGCACGCATGAGCGATACTGTCATGCCGTTTGCATCAATATCATGCGGAGATACATATTGAACGGTATAAGCAAGCGCAATTTCCTTAATACGGCAAGCTATTTCTTCACGCAAAGCAGGTTCAAGCTGTTTTGAATCATTCAAAAGGGGAATTTGTGGTTCATCGGGCAAAATAACAGCACCAACAGCAAGAGGCCCGGCCACCGATCCACGCCCCACCTCATCGAGACCAACCACAACGGAAGCACCACATTCTTGGGCAAACGTTCGTTGGAATGAATACATGCCATCTAAACGTTTTTGCTCAGCTTCTTGTTTTTGAATGCGCTTGCGCGCCGTGTTCAGGGCGCTCACCACGCCTTTTCGTGTGTCTGATTTCAACGATCGTTCTAAAGAAGGAAAGGTGGAAGCATTTGCAGATGCAAGCACCGCACGAATCTCTTCAACCGTTTGGGCTCGATTGGTAGCACTTTGCCCTACTCCTCGAATAGCGCGCGCCATACTCTACTTCCTTTCACCTACAGAATTATGTACCGGTGCAAAAAACTCATATGCTCCCGTTATAAAAAAAATGCCCGCACAATGTGCGGGCATTAAAGCGAGCGATAAAAGGCTTACTTAAATGCCTTTTCCTTAATTTTTGCAGCTTTACCAATCTTCTTACGCAGATAGTACAGCTTAGCACGGCGAACCTGACCACGACGAGCAACCTCAATGCGCTCAATCTTAGGAGAATGAACGGGGAACGTACGCTCAACACCCACATTGAAGCTAATCTTACGAACGGTGAAAGTCTCACGAGCGCCCTCGCCCTGACGACGAATAACATCGCCCTGGAAAACCTGAATACGCTCACGGTTGCCTTCAGTAATGCGATAATGAACTTTTACATTGTCGCCAACGGCAAACTCAGGAATGTCCTGCTTAACTTGCTGCTGTTCAATTGCACGAATAATATCCATTTTCTAATCCCTCTTATATCTATTTCTTAGGCAGAGCCATTTCGTTACAGACACGATTGGAAATTATATCGCGTAAACGTATGGGGTGCAAGAAAAAGTATTTGTTTTTTTACCAGCTCCACAAGCTATTCGTCTTTTACGCCATCTTGGGTGCGAATGAGCTTACGTTTAATCTTGCCACCAATGGTTTTTGGCAGCTCATCAACGAATTCAACCACACGAGGATACTTATATGGAGCCGTGGTGTGCTTTACGTGATTTTGCAGCTCTTTTACCAGTTCATCTGAAGGCTCATAGCCTTTTGCCAAAACAATAGTTGCCTTAACAACCTTACCACGAATAGGGTCGGGAGCAGCGGTTACGGCACATTCAACAACAGCGGGGTGTGCCACCAGCGCACTTTCAACCTCGAATGGCCCAATGCGGTACCCTGAACATTTAATAACATCGTCGTTTCTTCCTACAAAGAAACAATACCCATCGGAGTCGCGCCAAACCATATCGTGTAAGTTGTAGTAGTCGCCACCTACCGCTTCGGCTGTTTTTTCAGGATTGTTATAATAACCCACAAACAAACCCGGAGGATACGCTTCTTTTAAGCCTGTCACGCAAATTGCACCCTCTTCACCATCTTCAACTTCAACGCCATTGTCGTCTAAAAGTTTAATGTTCAAAAGCGGAGAAGGTTTGCCCATAGAGCCTGGTCGTGGCTCAATCCACGGATACGTTGCCAAAAGAACGGGGCCTTCGGTTTGGCCAAACCCTTCACGAATCTTTTTACCCGTAAGGCGTTCCCACTGAATGGTAACCTCGGCATTTAACGGCTCACCTGCGGTCGCAAAGTTCTGAATACTAGACAAATCATATGCCGAAACATCTTCTTGCAACATGAAACGATACATGGTTGGCGGTGCGCAAAACGTAGTGAGCTTATAGTCTTGCATATGCTGCAAGAGCTTGGTAGGAATGAATTTGTCCATGTCATAGCAAAAAACGGTAGCACCAGAAATCCACTGCCCGTAAATTTTGCCCCAGCCAAACTTTGCCCAGCCAGAATCGGTTACCGACATGTGCAATTTGTTCTCTTGCACTTGCTGCCAATATTTAGCAGTTAGAATGTGACCCAAGGGGTGAGCAAAATTATGCATTACCGCTTTAGGGTTACCGGTAGTACCGCTCGTGAAGTAAATGAGCATGGTGTCTTTGCTGGTAACGCCAGCTTCACCCGTGGGGCGCTCAAACGTTTCAGGCTGATTTGCAATGAAGGAATCGAAAGAAATCCAGCCATCGCGTTCGCCTGCAACCAGAATGGTATTTTTAATAGAGGTTGCTTCAGGCAATGCTTCTTCTGTTTGCTGAACAACATAAGCGTCGTTCACGCACACCATGGCTTTTACGCCCGCACTATTCGCACGATACACAATGTCTTTCTTCGTTAATTGCAAAGAAGCAGGAATAATAGTTGCACCCAGCTTACACAACGCCGTAGCAACAACCCAATATTCCCAACGACGGCGCAGAATGCAAAGAACAATGTCGCCTTTTCCAATACCTAAGCCGCGAAACGCATTAGCGGCTTTATTGGACAAACGCGAAATATCAGTGAACGTAAAGGTACGCTCTTCACCAGCATCGTTGCACCACAAAAGCGCTCGTTTATCTGGTTCAACACGTGCCCATTCATCTACAACGTCAAAGCCAAAGTTAAAAGCTTCGGGCACATTTATCTTAAAGTTCTCAAAGAAATCTTCGTATGATTCAAACTCAATTCGGGGACAATATTTCTTTAGGATGTAATCCATGAGGAAAAACCTTTCAGGTACCAGCCATAACACAAGCTATCCGCCTAAGCAGAAAGCCTTAAAAACAATAGGCAAATCTTTCAATTATTCAGCAATGAAAGTTACGAAACGTGCCTCTTCATCTCCGCCGCAACGCTGCCCGTGCGGGAAAGAGGGGTTAAAGTAAATGCAATCGCCTTCGTTTAAAACGAATTCTTTATCACACCAGTTCACAATAACCGATCCTTTTACCACCAGGTTAAATTCCTGGCCGCTGTGAGTTACCAGCTTTGCGGGCTCATCGGAAGGGTTAAGAACAACCAAAAGCGGTTGCATAATTTTACCCGTATAGCGCCACGCCAAATCTTCGTAATGGTATCCCGGGTAGCGGTCTACTATTTTGCCCTGCCCTTTACGAACAACTTGATACGTGTCAAGCTTTGCAGCGGTACCGGTAAGAATCTCGGTAAACTCAATATTGAACTTACGCGCCAGGTGATAAATGGCAGAAATAGGAACGTCTTCGCCTGTTTCTTCCCATTGCTTATAGGTTTCAACAGAAACACCAAGTTCAGCTGCCATGTCCTGTACGGACACATCGCAGGACTCGCGAAGACCTTCAATGCGAAGACCAATTTCGCGCATCACTGAGACGTCTGACATAATCATCTCCTTTGTTCAGGGGGCGCTGCATGGGTATGCAACGCCCGAGCTTTTGTATTCAGTCACAAAATACACCCGTTATGTAACATGTTTATAACGGGAAGAAAAAACACCTTTAAGACACACCTGCGAGCATAGTTCAACACTTACGTGCGTGCTGCATATGCCGCACGCATAACGGGCTTGGTACCTGCGCTTAAGAACTATGCCTTAATGCCCAGTTCAACTGCCTTTTTGTTCAGCTCAACCATGGCTTGCTTTTTCGCGGGAACCACGTGATCAATGGCAGCATCAAGCGTTTCGCGCTTGCAGAACTCGCACAAGCCCCACAGCTTTCCTAAAAGCACAATGTTTGCCAAACCTTTCAAGCCCTCTTGTTCGGCCATCTCTGTTGCAGGAATTGCCACAATGGTAATGTCGTCGCGCTGTTTCATGCTCTTAATCAAGGTAGAGTCGGCTACCACAAATCCGCCGGGTGCTACCGTGTCAATAAACTTATCGTATGAAGGCTGATTCATAACAATAAGCGCATTTGGCTCCATAACAAGCGGCGATCCAACAGGGTCATCGGAAAGCGTAACCGAGCAATTTGCGGTACCGCCACGCATTTCAGGACCATAGGAAGGAAGCCACGAAAGCTCGCGATCTTCCACCAGCCCTGCTGAAGCAATAACCTTGCCCGCAAACAGAATGCCCTGGCCACCAAAGCCAGCAAGAACACATCTCATTTCACGCATTATGCTCTCCCCTCCTTTGAGGCTATAGGACAATCTTTTGCACGCGCCGCAGCCGCTTCGGCAGCATTTGCGTAGCCATCAGCCACAACATCGCGATACACGCCCAAAGGATAATACGGAAGCATGTTCTCTCGCAGCCACTCGAACGCTTTTTGCGGCGCCATACCCCAGTTTGTGGGGCACGTTGCCACCACTTCAATAAAGGAATAGCCAATGTCGTCTACCTGATACTGGAATGCCTTTTTGATAGCCGCCTTTGCTTTGCGAATGTTTTTGGGGCAATCCACCGTAACGCGCTCAATGTAGGCCGGGCCATCCAACGTGCTTAGCAGCTCACAAACACGCACCGGATACCCTGCCGTTGAAACATCACGCCCATAGGGGGAAGTTTGCGTAACCTGATTCGGCAAGCTGGTTGGAGCCATTTGCCCGCCGGTCATGCCATAGATGGCGTTGTTGATAAAGATAACAGTAATGTGTTCGCCGCGGGTTGCTGCATGAATGGTTTCTGCCATACCAATAGAGGCAAGGTCGCCATCACCCTGATACGAAAACACAATGTTATCAGGGCAAACACGTTTAATACCCGTAGCAACCGCAGGAGCTCTACCATGAGCTGCTTCTGCCATGTCGCATCCAAAGAAGTTATACGCCATAACAGAGCAGCCAACAGGAGCAATGCCCACTGTTCTGCCTTCAATGCCCAGTTCATCAATGGTTTCGGCAACAAGCCTATTCACAATGCCATGAACGCAACCGGGGCAATAATTCGTAACAACAGGAAGCAACGCATGGGGGCGCTGGAACACAATTTTTTCTTCAGCCATGCTATTCACCTGCCTCTTCGTTTAATTCAACAATCTTAGCAAGAACTTCTGCGGGAGTAGGAATAACGCCACCAACGCGGCCGTAGAACGAAACAGGCACGCGACACCCGGAAGCCAAACGAACATCTTCTACCATTTGACCCATGTTCATTTCAACCGATAAGAAGTGCTTTGCGTGATCCGCCGCTTTTGCAACCACCTGTTCCGGGAACGGCCACAGCGTTATCGGGCGAATAAGGCCAGCTTTGATGCCCGCATCTCGCGCGCTTACCACAGCTGAGCGGGCAATACGAGCACTAGCACCAAACGCAACCAATACAATATCGGCATCTTCTACCATGAACTCTTCGGCACGCTGTTCGTTTTGCTTAATCACTTTATAGCGCTCATAACGCTCAACGTTTTTCTTTTCAAGAAGCTCGGGGTCAAGGTACAAAGAGTTAGCAATGTTATGAGCACGCTTGCCCTTGGTACCCGTAATTGCCCACGGCTTTTCCGGAAGCTCTGTTTTAGGTTCTGGCAAAACAACCGGCTCCATCATTTGACCAAGCATGCCATCGGCCAAAATCATAACGGGCATCAGGTATTTATCGGCAAGGTCAAACGCATCGTAAGCGCAATTTGCCATTTCCTGTACGGTAGAGGGAGCCAAAACAATCATGTGAAAGTCGCCGTGACCAAGCGCACGCGTTGCTTGCCAATAGTCAGATTGCGAAGGCTGAATAGAACCTAAACCGGGGCCTCCACGCTGCACGTTAATAATAACGCCTGGTAGGTCGGCACCTGCCATATAAGATACACCTTCGCTTTTCAAAGAAATTCCTGGCGAAGAAGAAGAGGTCATAACGCGCGCACCAGCAGCTGCAGCGCCATACACCATATTAATAGCTGCAATTTCACTTTCTGCCTGCAAATACGTACCGCCAATCTTAGGCATACGCTTCGACATGTACGCAGCAAGCTCTGTTTGCGGGGTAATAGGATACCCAAAGAAATATTTGCACCCAGCGCGCAAAGCGCATTCGGCGAGTGCTTCATTTCCTTTCATCAACACTTTTTCAGCCACATCAATCACCTCCAAACCGTAATGGCTACATCGGGACACATAGTTGCGCATGTTGCGCACCCTGTGCACTTTTCGTCATCGGTGCAAGTTGCAGGGTGATACCCTTTTGCGGTGATGACAGAGGTGTCCAGCTGAACAATGCCAGCGGGGCATACGTCTGTACAAAGACCACAGCCCTTGCAAAAGACATGATCAACACTAATGTGTGCCATAAACGTATCCTCTCTCTAATCGATAACGTTTTACTACTATAACCTCACGGAATAAACGTGCACGTTTATTCCCATGGAGTACGAACTAACATTGAAACAGGATAAATCTTTGCATTGCTATAAACGCTGCAGAATTGCCGATTTATCTGCTCAAAGGTGCTTTTTGGAACCGTTGTGCAAAGCAGCGGAACACCTGCTTCCTGCGCGCAAGATGCGCCGTATTCATACGCTTCAAGCACGGTATTTGCATTGGTTTCCGTGCGAAGATGCGAATTATTCACCACACTGGTAACCGCAAGCCCCGATTTCACCTGTATCTCATTCATGATAGCCAATGCTTCATGCGGCTCTTGCGTTAAGTTGCGGTATTTATTCACAACGTAGCACATCTGGTAAGGCCCGCTGGTAATCTGCGTAGTAAAGCGACCCAAAACCGTAGCGCCTGCATCGTCTCCACCTACATCAACAATAACTACCCGTGATGCAGAAGATTCACCGCTTTGCTCTTCCAAATACGCTTGCGTGATAACCGTTCCCACTTTGCCGGAAATACTGGGGCTATCAAGAGAAGACCCCGCTAAATTAGGGGCAATCACCTGAATATTTGCACGTTGAAGCATTTCGGTATAATCGCTGGAACGAAAATAGGGGTTCACCACATCAAAATCTACCAACGTTACCTCTTTGCCCTGGCTTGCAAGGTCGCAAGCCCAGTTCAAGCAAAAGTTGGTCTTTCCTACCCCGTAATGCCCTACCACAATATTCACGGCACGGGCACAAGGAACAGCGGCGGCAAAAGCTTGTGCATGCGCAGTGCTATTAGCATTAAGCGCAGCACAGTCTTCGCTTCTTTGTGATTCACTTGCAGCCATTACTTACCGTCTTTATTATCGTTTTCGCGAATAGCAGCGCGGCGAATTTTTCCATTCACTGTTTTGGGAAGTTCATCCACATATTCAACAATGCGCGGGTATTTATAGGGCGCAGTTTTCTGCTTTACCCAGGTCTGAAGCTCTTTTGTTAAAGCCGCAGTTCCCGTAAAGCCTGCATGCAACACAACAGTTGCCTTTACCGCTTTTCCACGCAAGGGGTCAGGAACACCTGTTACAGCGCATTCCTTAACCGCTTCGTGCTCTAGCATTACGCTTTCAATCTCAAAAGGCCCAATGCGATAACCACTCGATTTAATAACGTCATCGTTTCTGCCCACATACCAATAGTAGCCATCTTCATCGCACCATGCGGTATCGCCGGTGTGGTACCAACCATCATGGATTGCTTCCGCTGTTTTTTCAGGATTACGATAGTATTCCAACATAATGCCTGGTGCACCTTGAGAAACATCAATGCAAATCTCACCAGTTTGACCAACTTTGCAAAAGTTTCCTTCGTCATCAAGAATGCGCGTGTTGTACATTGGAACCGGTTTACCCATGGATCCTGAACGCGGTGTAGAACCTTTCAAGTTTGCAATGGTAAGCGGTGTTTCTGTTTGACCAAAGCCTTCATAAATAGTAAGGCCGGTATGCGCTTTCCAAAAATCAAAAAGGTCGGGGTTGAGCGCTTCGCCTGCCGTTGTGGAATATACCAGCGAAGAGAAGTCGTACTGATCAATGTCTACCTGCGAAAACATGCGATACATGGTGGGCGGGCAGCACATGGTGGTAACGCCATAGCGTGCAATCAGCTTCAAAAGTTCATCGGCATCAAAACGGTCGTAGTCATACGTTAGCACGGCAGCTTCCATAAGCCATTGCCCGTAATACTTGCCCCAAACTGCTTTACCCCAGCCCGTATCGGCAATGGTGAAATGCAAACCATCGGGAACAACATTGTGCCAATGCTTTGCGGTCATAAGATGCGCCACCGCGTATTCCCCACAATGAAGAACCATCTTAGGCTCGCCCGTGGTGCCCGAGGAAAAATACATGAGCATGGGGTCTTTTATGCTGGTTGTCACACGGGTGAAGTCTTCGCTTGCTTCACGCACACCCGTATTGAAATCTATCCAGCCTTCACGGCAGGCAGGCGCCGCACATACCTTATCGGGGCCAGAAAGAGCGGCTCCTAATGCGGCGCCATCAGGAATAATCATCTTTCCGTTTTCGTTTACAGGCGTTAAGCCGCCGCCTGCACCGTTTACCAGAATGCGGCTTTTTACCGTAGGGCACTTTTCAATAACAGCATCTACCACATTAGCAATGTAGCCCACATTAGTGCAAATAACGGAAGAGATTTGCCCCGCATTCAAGCGATATTCCAAATCGTGCTCTTTAAGCATGAATGTTGCCGGCACCATAATGGCACCCAACTTGCAAAGCGCCGTTGCCACGAACCAGAATTGATAATGGCGGCGCAAAATCACTAACACATAATCGCCTTTTTTGATGCCCTGAGCAGCCAAAAAGTTTGCCGTTTTATCAGACCACTTTTTCATATCGGCAAAGGAAAAGAAGTGCTCTTCTCCTTCAGGGTTAGCCCATACCATAGCGCGGCGCTCGGGGTCATTTAAGGCAATATCATCCACCACATCGTAGCCAAAGTTAAACGTATCGGGCGCTATTACCTCAAAGCTTTGCAATTGACCGTTTTCTGAATATGTTTCTTTAACGAATCGTTCGTTGATGTTTCTCATTTGAAAAGATTTCCTTTACCTATTATTACAACACGAATTACAACACTAATTGCAACACTACATTCATTCACTGCATTCAAACTTAGCACAGGCGTACCTTACCGCTGTTCAGGCAATCTTTAAACGCGCCGCAAAAGCATGCCGCACGCGCTGCCCAAACAACCTCAAACACAAGGCACGCCTACATAATGCCTTCTTCATCGGGTCGCATCACAATTGCCAAAAACGTGCACGGAGCACCATCAATAGCAATCATGCCATGCCCACGCCCCGAGTCGTAAAGCACGCAGTCACCTGGCTCAAGCTCTTCAATATGATCTTCGTAGGCAAAGCGCATTTTGCCGCTTAAAACAAAGTCAAACTCTTGCCCGGTATGTTTTGAAAGATGAATGGGCTTGTCTTGCTCTTCCTCTAAATAAGGAGCATTAACCCAAAACGGCTCACAGCTTTTCTTTTGAAAATGAGGCGCCTTATGCAAATACTCAAAGCCCGCACGGCGTTTAATAGAAAGCCCATCGCCAGCGCGCGTTAAGCAGTACCCTTTTAAGTGAGGCGTTTCGCCCGTAAGAAGTTCAATAACATCAACGCCTAAACGATCAGCGCATTTATACAAAAACGTGAACGACAAATCTTGCTCGCCCGATTCCTGCGCAGCATATTCGGCAACGCTGCGCCCGGTGGCTTCTGCCATTTCTTGCATGGTAATATCCAAATCTTCGCGAAGGGCTTTAACTCTTCCCGCAACTTCTTTAAGGTTTGGCTCCATTTTTGTTTCCTTTCATGTAGTAATTACTGTTGTTTCACCCAATGAAAAACCCGAATTCCATTGTTGGAATCCGGGTTACTTGTAACAAAATGAAATTTCCAGAATCCAACAACAAGTCACGACGCAACAATAACGACTGCTGCGTTAATAATAACTAAGTTGTTAATTCGTACAGAATTCATTGCTTTCCTTTAACATAAATTTAGCTTTTGGGAACAAAGCGGTTGAAATTTACCACTATTCCTGCGCACGCACAAGACAAACTGCAAAATGTCCATCAGCGGAACCAGAATTCACATTAGTGGCAAAACTCGCGTGTCCGTCAATAGGCTCAAGCGTGAAAGTTGCGCCCTCTTCCGAGTTAAGAAACTCCATGATAACGTCTTGATTCTCGCGCTTCGTAACCGTGCAGGTAGAATACGTTAATCTACCACCCGGGTTCACCAGCTTTGAGGCAGCTTTCAGCATTTCAAGCCCTGTTGTTGCCAGCTTTTCAATGCCGTTTTCATGCAAGCGCCAGCGAATTTCAGGATGGCGGCGCAATGTTCCCAAGCCCGAGCAAGGTGCATCAATGAAAACAGCGTCAAAAGTTTCGGGGAAGGTGTCGCTGGTCATGGTGGTGGCGTCAAGGGTCATTACCTGTTCAACAGTTATGCCGTATTTTTCAACACGCTGTTGCAACAAACGCGCCTTAAAGGCAAGGTTATCCACCGTATAGTGCTTCATTTGCGCACCGTACTTACGCAGCGCATGGCTTTGCAGCAAAAGTGTTTTGGTGCCGCGGCCTGCCCCTACTTCCAAAAACGCCGCCGGGCGCTCA
>CAVDDP010000074.1:0-25463 GCA_963607695.1 Hallerella sp. | reverse complement strand
CCTTGTGCGCCGCGGTGATGAAGCGGATACTCAGATAGTGCCGTACGCTTTCCATAACCCTTATCGGTAATAACCAGCAAGTCTGCTTCGGGCTTACAAATTTCCATGCCTAAAACATACGTGTTGTCGGGCACAGTCATACCGCGCACGCCTGATGTGTTGCGTCCCATGGGGCGCACTTCACTTTCAGGGAAGGAAATGGCTTTTCCGGCGGCAGACACCATCACAATGTTGTCGCCCTCTTTAACGCGTTTCACGCTGATAAGCTCATCGTCTTCGCGTAAATTGATAGCAATAAGCCCCTCTTTACGCGAGCGGTCATATTGATCCATAGACGTCTTTTTCACAATACCGTCTTTCGTTCCAAACATCAGGTATTCATTTTCTGGGAACTCTTTGGTATCAATAACCGCCTGAACCGTTTCGCCTTTATCGAGATTCAGCAAGTTCACAATGGCGGTGCCGCGTGCATGACGTGAAGCCTCGGGAATTTCGTATGCCTTTAAGCGATACACCTTTCCTGCACTGGTGAAAAACAGCAGATAGGAATGGTTAGTAGCAATAAACAGGTGCTCTACGAAATCGTTCTCTTTTAAGTTGGCACCTTGCGTTCCTTTACCGCCGCGCTTTTGCTGGCGATAGAGCGTAACAGGCATACGCTTTATATAGCCCGTTTGCGTCATAGTAATAGCAACGCTTTCATCGGGAACAAGATCTTCGATATCAATGTCTTTTGAAGCACCGGTAATTTCGGTGCGGCGCGGCGTGTTGAAACGCTTCTTAATATCTTGCATTTCTTCTTTAATAATGCTGCGCACCAGGGAATCGTCTTGCAAAACGCGCTGGTAGTAATCAATCTTTTCGCGCAACTCATGAAGTTCTGCTTCAATCTTTTCGCGCTCTAAGCCTGTTAAGCGGCGCAACTTCATTTCAAGAATGGCATCGCATTGGCGCTTTGATAAGCCAAAACGGCTCATCAATTCATCGCCTGCTTCTTTATCGGTTTCAGAAGCGCGAATGATTTTAATCACTTCATCAATGTTATCAAGCGCAATAACTAAGCCCTCTAAAATGTGGGCGCGCTCTTCAGCACGTGCTAAATCATAACGGGTACGGCGCAAAATAACATCGCGCTGATGTTCCACGTAATGGCTTAGTGTTTCCTTTAAGGAAAGAACTTTCGGCACGCCATCTACCAGGGCAAGCATAATAACGCCAAACCCCACTTGCAGCTGCGTTTGCTTGTACAATTTATTCAGAACAACCTGGGGAAGTGTGTTTTGCTTAAGCTCAATAATAATATCAATGCCGTGGCGGTCGGCCGCATCGTGAATATTGCTAATCTCGGGAAGTTTCTTCTCGTGAACCAGCTCGCCCAGCTTCTCAAGCAGGCGTTTACGATTCACCTGGTACGGAATTTCTTTCACCACAATGGAAGACTTGCCGTTTTTGCCTTCGATAATGTCACATTTCGCACGAATAGTAAGCGAGCCACGCCCTGTTTCGTATGCTTCCTTAATGCCCTTTCTTCCCATAATAATGCCGCCGGTGGGGAAATCGGGGCCAGGAAGAACCGTCATGAGCTCTTCAGTAGAAACATCGGGGTTATCAAGAACCATGCAAGCGGCATCAATAGCTTCCCCTAAATTATGAGGGGGAATATTGGTAGCCATGCCAACCGCAATACCATTTGAACCATTCACTAATAAGTTGGGGAAGCGGGCGGGCAGAACTTTTGGCTCCTGCAAGCTTTCATCGTAGTTTGGTTGGAAATCAACGGTATCTTTGTCCAGGTCACGCAACAATTCCATAGCCGATTTGTTAAGGCGTGCCTCGGTATAACGCATAGCGGCTGCACTATCACCGTCAATAGAACCAAAGTTTCCATGGCCGTCTACCAAAGGAACGCGCATACTAAAATCTTGCGCTAAACGAACCATGGTGTCGTAAATTGCAGCGTCGCCATGAGGGTGATACTTACCCATACAATCACCAACAGGGCGCGCCGACTTTACATGGGGCTTATTAGGTGTGTTGCCACTTTCATACATAGCATACAAAATACGGCGATGAACAGGCTTTAAGCCATCGCGAACATCGGGAAGAGCACGCGAAACAATAACACTCATGGAATATTCCAAGAATGAGGTACGCATTTCGCTGCCTAATTCTGTGGCGCGAATTTTTAGATTGTGCTGTTCAAAGCCACTTTCTTCTTCTGCGTCTTCCTCAGCTTCTACAACTTCTGCCGCTACGGCTTCGGTAGCTTCCGCAGCCTCTAGCGTTTCTTCATTTTCAGCAGAATTATCCTGAGAGCTCTGTGGATCTTTTATTTCATCAGACACGGGTTACTCTCCTTAAATATCCAAATAACGAACGTCTTTAGCATGGTTTTGAATGAATTGCTTTCTGGGCTCAACCTGGTCTCCCATAAGCTCGGTTACTACCAGCTCTGCTAAAGCGGCGTCGTCTATACTTACTTGAACTAACGTACGGTTGGTGGGCTCCATGGTTGTTTCCCAAAGCTGTTCAGGGTCCATTTCACCTAAGCCCTTATAGCGCTGAACATCATATTTTTCAGGGTCGGCAAGTTCCGACATATGCTGCTTGAGCGCTTTTTCATCAAAGATATACTTCTCAACCTTGGGTGAGCGCGAATTCTTCTTCTTTAAACCGAAAAGAGGTGGCTGCGCGCAATACACATATCCCAAGCGGATAAGCTCGGGCATGTACCGGTAAAAGAAAGTAAGAAGAAGGCAGCGAATGTGAGCTCCGTCAACATCAGCATCGGTCATGATGATAATACGATGGTAGCGCGCTTTTGAAGCATCAAACTTATCGCCAATGTTTGTACCAATAGCAGTAATTAAAGAGGAGATAGTCTCTGAAGACAAAGCGCGGTTCTGACCTGCACGTTCAACGTTTAAAATCTTGCCACGAAGCGGCATAATCGCTTGATATTTACGATCGCGCGCTTGTTTGGCACTGCCACCAGCAGAGTCGCCCTCTACAATGAAAATTTCAGAGAGGGAAGGATCTTTACAAGAACAATCGGCAAGTTTACCCGGCATAGAGAATGTTTCAAGAACACCTTTTCGGGCAGTCTCGCGCGCTTTGCGTGCTGCTTCACGTGCTTTTTGCGCTTGAGCGGCCTTGCCTACAATTTTCTTTGCGGCAGCAGGGTTTTCTTCCAAAAATTCTGCTAAACCTTTAGAAACCGCTGTTTGAACAAGGGAACGAATTTCGGTATTTCCCAGTTTTGTTTTTGTTTGACCTTCAAACTGGGGCTCGTGAAGCTTAACTGAAATAACAGCAGCAAGACCTTCGCGGCAGTCATCACCCGTTAAGTTCGCTTCTTTTCCTTTAAGGATTTTTTTGTCGCGAGCATACTCATTCAAAGTACGGGTAACCGCTTGCTTGAATCCATCAAGATGAGTGCCACCCTCATGCGTGTTAATGTTGTTTGCAAATGCCAACACTGAATTTGCGGAATAGGAAGTGGTCCATTGCATACAAACTTCAACAGCGCCATCTTCGCTTTCGGTATCAAAATAAATAGGGGTGTTTAAAGCTTCTTTTCCATCGGTTAGCCACTCTACAAAGTCAACAATGCCACCTTCATAGTGGAATACTTCCTGTTTAGTGGGGGAAACAGAAGAAAAGTCTTGAACAATAACTTCTCCCTGAGCGCCAGCATTTTCTGTTTGCTCTGCCGCAGCATCTTCACTTTCGGTATCAAAAATGTTAGGACGAAGGTCATAAAGGGTAATTTTGAGCCCTTTATTCAAAAAGGCCATTTCACGAAAACGAGTAGCAAGCGTGTCATAATCAAACGTGGTTGTTTCCGTAAAAATAGTTTCATCGGGCCAAAATGTTACACGTGTGCCGGTAACATCGCTGGTGCCCACTTCTTTCATTTTCTCAATGGTTTTGCCGTACGCGAAGGAAATAGCATACTTTTTTCCATCGCGGCACACTTCAACATCAGTGCGTTTGGAAAGGGCATTTACTACCGAAACACCAACACCATGAAGACCGCCGGAAACTTTATAGCCGTCTCCCCCAAATTTACCACCAGCATGAAGAATAGTAAGAACTACCTCAACGGTAGGAATTCCTTCTTTCGGATGAAGATCAACAGGAATACCACGACCATTATCTTGAACAGTAACGGAGTTGTCGGGGTTAATCCAAACTTGAATATTGTCACAATATCCTGCAAGTGCTTCGTCAACAGCGTTGTCTACCACTTCGTAAACTAAATGGTGAAGACCACGAGGCCCTGTTGAACCAATGTACATACCAGGTCTTTTTCGAACTGGTTCAAGCCCTTCAAGAACTTGAATATCTGAACCATCATAATGTTCTGGTTTCTGTTGAGTCACGTTCATACCCTTTCTAAAAGAGAAACCAATTCTGTAACTGAGTAATTATATCACCATTAGAAAGCAAAATATAGGGCTATAAGGCAACCAGAGGCGCTATATGGTGGGTTTATGGATTCAAAATAAGAAAAATATTATTCGGATGCGGGCGAAGTTTTTAAACAGCTTATTACAGCCTGTTTAAGCGCTTCACGAACACTTAAATCTTCAACAGAAGCAACAAGATTATCCACTTGTTGTAATTCTTGTTCGCTTACATTGCGAAATACAGGCGTTTTGGCGCTTTGAGTCATTTTTTCGAACGGATGTCTATCTTTAATGCTTTTCTTCGCGGGCAACACTTTAAATTGAGAAAATTGAAGACCTTGCTTATAAAGCGCAATTTTTAAGAGTTCCTGACGTGCATCTAATGAGGAACGAATACTACTATCGTTTGCGTAAACAATGAATTGCGTGATTTCCTTTTCGGTAAAACAATACACTGCATTAGTGTGCTTTAAAACAAGGTAAGCCGCATTGCCAAAAACACTTTGAACCGCACTTTTATACATTTCTTCAATTTGCGCAGCTTTGACTTGCTTACGAACTTCATCGGCAGAACCATAAAGCTCTTCAAACGCCGCAAATATTCCTTGCGAAAGTGAAACTGTCATCAGTTTTCCTTCTGGTACGTTAACTCTATAAGGTGCGCTTCTGAAAGAATATCAGCGGTAAAATAATCAATATTTGTTGTGGTGATAAAACTCTGAGTACTTTCAAGCACATATTTCGTAAGCTCTTGCCTTCGAACTTCATCAAGCTCACTCATTACATCATCTAAAAGAAGAAGAGGTTTTTGCCCTAAAAGTTCTTCTATTAAACGCACTTCTGCAAGTTTCCACGCTAAAACAAGGGATCGTTGTTGCCCTTGGCTTCCATAAATAGTGGCATCACGCTTGTTGATATAAAAATGAAGCGCATCTTTATGGGGGCCAATAAGCGCACGACCTGCGCTTATTTCTTTATAAAAGTTTTCAGTAAGAGCCTTGGTTAAAAGCTCTTTTACCTGTGTTTTATCGTGAGGGTCAGGATAAGTATCACCGTAAGTTAAATGAGAATCATCTTCTTGTTCTGCCGCCCAAGAAGGAATATAGGCGGCCGTTATTTCTTCATTTCTATGAGCAATATCCTGATAATAAGCGCTGATATACGGTAACAACTTCTCAAATAAACTCACGCGATAACAATAAAGCTGCGTGGCATACGTGATAAAAGTTTCATTCATACTCTCAAGTAATTCTATAGGCGCTTCATTTTTTAGCAGATTATTTTTTTGGCGAAGAATTTGCTCGTAATCTTTTTTAACCACCGGGTAATTTACCGCAAGCTGACACCCTAACGAGTCAAGCGCACGCCGCCGCCCCTGATTTGAACCTTTAATAAGCAACAAATCATCGGGAATAAACGTGATGGAGGGAATGATACCCCGTAGCTTGTGAGCAGGTTTTTCTTTATCGTTATAAAAATATTTCTTCTTTCCCTCACTAATATGAAGCTTAAATTGAAGAGACCGGTGTTCATCTTCTAATATCGTTTGCACGCGCGCAAAGTTTTCATAAGGCCCCAGTAACTCATTATTTTTAGAATTTTTAAATGAAGAAATGCTGGTTAAAAGATCAATACTTTCAATAATGTTTGTTTTTCCTACCGCATTAGGCCCCACGAAAATAGTAAGGTTTGATAAGTTATCACAATAAAACTCCTGATAATTCCTAAAATTATAGAGAGAAATATTTTTTATTTGCAACGACATATCAAACCTTAATTTAACTGTTTTTCAGAGCATTACACACGCATAGGCATAACCAGGTACAAAAAGCTTGATTCGCCTTCTGTTTTGAAAATTCCCGCTTTAGAAGCAGAAGTTACTTCTAAAAATACTTTGTCTTCATCAATTGAGGAAAGGCCATCAATAACATAAGCGCAGTTAAAGCCAATTTCTAAGCTTTCGCCTTCGCCTTCAAAAGAAAGGGTTTCTTTTAAGCTACCGTTATCTTGAGTAGAAGAAATTTGTAAGGTATGAGAAGGAACATCTATTTCAAATTTTACCGACATTCCATTGTTACCCATAAGCCCCGCGCGGCGTACTGCAGATATTAATTGCGAACGAGAAACACCAATACGCGTTGCATAAGAAGAAGGAATAATACGCTTATAAGCGGGGTAAGTGCCTTCAATTTTTCTATTAATGAACACTGTTTCCTGGTAGGTAACTACAATTTGGTTTTCATTGAACGCCAAGGTAAGAATGTCATCGGTTTTAGGAAGTGAAGCAATATCTGCCATAAACTCCGATGAAATAATAGCTTGAAAATTATCCGCTTCGGTATTAGTTACCGGGGAAGAAGCTACTGCTAAACGGTACGAATCGGTTGTTACCATGTTTAACATTCCGTTTTCTAGCGTTACATAAATACCGGTAAGTGCTGGTTTGGATTCATCTTTTGAAGCAGCACGAGAGACTTTTTTAATCATGCTGCTAAAAAGATCAAACGGAACACTAATTTGTTGTTGAACTTGAACTTCAGGGAATAAAGGAAAATCATTCGCATCAAGCGTTCTAATCATAAAAGAAGAAGAATCGCAAACAAGGGCAGCTCCATCTTCATTTACCGTAACATGTACTGCTGCTTCGTTCATATTTTTAACAATGTCTGAGATTAATTTACCAGGCAAAACCGTTTTACCTGGTTCTTCAATAAGAGCAGCTGTTTGATATTGAATAGATAAATCTAAGTTTGTTGCTTGGAATACCAAAGAATCTTCTTTTGCTTCAATATAAATGCCTGAAAGAATAGGAATGGTTGATTTAGTAGAAGTTCCTTTTATAACCGTACTAAGCGCTTTTTGTAGTTCAGATTGGTTGATGCTGAATTTCATAACAATTCCTATCTCTTCATGTATTTACTAACAACAAGGTAGTTTTTAATTTTCCATTTTATATAGTTAAAATAAATATATAGTCATAATAATAAGCTTTGTTTAAACAATGAAAATAATAAGTTCGTCCTTTTCATATTAGCTTTTTAAATGGCAGCTAAATAATGAAAACAACTATCTTTTCCTCCTTTTCGCGTTGTGCCTTTTTCTTCTTTCTTTTTTATTCACCGTTATTCACTACGCTTTAAACAAGCTTTTAAACAAAGTATGATTCTTTATAAGAAGCATACTTTTATCTTTCCGCGATAATTTTTTGAAGTGCTTCAATTTCTTCTTGTGTTTGTCTACTTTCTTTCTTCTTTTTCTCAATTTCTTTAACAGCATAAACGGCTGTTGAATGGTCGCGACCAAACGCTTTACCAATTTCATCATAGGTGGTATCGTCGAGTATATCTTTACAAAGAAAAATTCCCAGTTGGCGGGGGTATGCGATATTTCGTGCGCGTTTCTTTCCCACAAGATCACTATGACTTATTTTAAAGAACTTTTCTATAGCAAGCTGAATATCAGTAATACCTATTACCGCGCTATCGTCAAAGTGGTTTTGAAGTAATTGTTTAACCGATTCCATGGTTAAATACGGTTCATTTAATAAAGAAGTAATAACAACCGTTACGGCACCTTTTAATTCGCGAATATTTGAAGATGAACTTTCCGCTATATATTGCTGAATTTCAGGGGTAATAGTGAAATGAGCACTGGGGTCCGACGCTTTATATTCATCTATATAACTTCTGATAATACTTAGTTTTGTTTCAATTTCAGGCGGTTGAATATCAAAGGTTCCACCCGATTGAAAACGGCTTCTGTAGCGTTCATCAATATCGATATTCTTAGGCGCCCTATCTGCCGAAAGAACAACTTGTTTCCCTTTATTAGTAAGTTTATTAAATATTTGAAACATGTTATCCAAAGTGCCTTTTTTACCTTGGAAAAATTGAACATCGTCAATTAAAAGAACATCTGCTGTTTCATAACGCTTTTTAAAATTATTAAAGCTCCGTTTATTTTTGTCGTGAGCAGCACTTGCTTCGGTATACTCATCTAAAAATTCAGAGGAATCAACATAAACAACTTTATATTTTGGAAAAGTCTCACGTATTTGATTTTCTATTGCGCGTAAAAGATGTGTTTTACCTAAACCACTTTTTCCATAGATAAAAAGCGGATTTAAACCCACTTTTTTTCCAGGGGCTTCTGCAACTGCTAATGCCATTTTATATGCCATTGAGTTTGAATTACCAATAACAAAGTTCTCAAAGGTTAAAGGTGAAATATCGCGAATAAGCTGCTCTTCTTCTTCAGCTTCTGAAAGAGTTTGTGTTTCTTGGCTTGGTGTATTGGTTTTTAGGGTACTGTTTTCTTGGGGTTTAGTATTTTGTGGTGCGTAGGTTTCTGCCGCATTTTCTGGTAATACGGCAGAAGTGTTATGTGTTTCAACTGGTTTTAAAGGTAGCGAAGTTGTTTGTGCTACTTGTGTGTTTGTGTTTGTTTCTTTTGCTGAAGAAACTTCAAATAATATTTCAAAGGTTTCTCCGAACATTTCATGTAGTGCGCGTTGAATATACTCAAAATAGTATTTCGTTATCCAGTCTTTTATAAAAGGGGTTTCGGCAGTTATTACTATAAAGTTACCGCTCATTGCTTCTATATGAACACGTGAGAAAAAGGCATCTATCTGGGATGATGTAACATTACTATAAGTGCTTACCATCTCAGACACACTTTGCCATATTTTTTCGAATTGCTCTTCTGTGTTCATTGTTTAAAAACCTTTTTCTTTGCTATATAAAAACTCAATACAGAACAAGTTTTTATTTACCTATTTCTCTATAATTGTGAAGCTATTTTTTTTCCGTATTCGCTTAATTGGCGCTTTTTTCCAACCAGCTCTACCAGGTTTGCTTCTTTTAATTTTGTTAGTTCGGAACTACAAGAAGAAAGAGGAATGCCCGACAATTTAGATATAGTACTTACCCCCAGTGTTCCTTGACTTAATAAAATTTGAAGAATTGTTTTTTGTCGGTCGCTTAATCCTGGCAGAGGAGTATGAACAGGTGTTTCTTCCTTTTGGGGTGGCTTTTCTTGTTGTTTTTCTTTAAGACTTATCGTAACAACAGCACCTGTTTTTATATTGTCTTCAATAGTGATACTTCCGTGAGCAGAGTTTAAGAATTCCCGAACAAGGGGAAGCCCCGACCCTACCCCACGAATATATTTTTTCATAGGTTCAATTGCCGATGAAAAACCAGGCATTTGAGCTTTTTCTTTTTGAGGAATTCCCGGGCCTTGATCGGCAAAACGAATGGTATTTCCCTGGTCAAGGATAGAAACAATAATTTCAGAGAAGCGTGCGTGAATGAAATTTTCAGAAACTTCTCGAATAGTAGTGTAGGGGATATTTCCCCCTACCATATGAGATTGTTCATAGACAGTAGTTGTTAAGTGTTCTATATATTCAGCGGTAGGTCCTGGTTGTATCTCTGTTATACGAGGAGCAGTCATAAGATTGTCATAACAAGCAACGCGTGCAGGTGTTTGCACGTAACTAAAATCAAAGTTATCGCTTTTATCAGGTGTTATATGTTGCTGAGTTATGGGTTCCAATGAAAGTCATTTCTCTTTTTAAGTAGTTCTTCTTTTTTGTATGCTCCATTATATGGGTGTCGGAAAAGGATTCAACCGTTACGTTTTTCGTAAGCTTGTTAATTATTTTTTGCATAGGATATTCTTTTTCAGGGTTTGACTTCGCTTTTTCATAGTTTTCCACCAAATTTCCGAAAAAAGTTGAAAACTTTAGAAAAAATGAAAAAAAACGAGCCGAAAAATTTTTGCGTATGTTGAAAAAAATTCTTGACTTCCCTAAAAAGTATGTTTCCCCAGCTAAATTCTTATAGACTACGGTTTTGTTAGAGCCTTCACTTTTTCTTCATCGAAATTCATGTTTTTCGATGAAGAAAAAGTTTTAAACAATTATATATTCCCAGGTAAAACAGCACTTTATAAGAGTTTCCCCAGATGGTTAATTTTTCTATTAGATAGAAGGTAACTCCTTGTTTTTTATCTTCAAAAGGCGTTTTTACATGGGTTTTTAAGTTAAAACCAGCAAAGTTTTTAAATTTTCAACTTTTTCAACAATCAAGAATTATTTTTTTCAGAAATTTTCAAAAATTTGGAAAAAACTTGTTGAAAAAGTTTTTTCTTTCTTTTTCGGTGAAAAAAATTCTGAAAAAATTTGTGAAAAACTTTCTATTGGTAGATGGTTTTCATTGATTTCAGGTGAAAAAACTATATCTTGTGTTGTTAATAAGTTGAGATAGCAATATTTAGATTTTCTTTCCTCTTATTTTCTTTAAACTAAAGAAAATAAGCCGTGAAGTGCACTTTTGTTGTACATCATAAAAATTTCGTTGACATTAAAAACCATTGATATATAATTTCAGGGCTATTCTCTAAAAGATAGAAGGGACTAAATCATGAAGCGCACTTATCAACCAAATAAGCGTAAGCGTGCTAAGACTCACGGTTTCCGTGCTCGTATGGCCACTAAAGGTGGTCGTGCTGTGCTGGCTGCTCGTCGCGCCAAGGGCCGTAAGCATCTTTGCGTGTAAATAGAGGGTTTGCGTTGGATATCATTAAATCCAGCACAGATATTTCGAATCTCTTTTCACGTGGTAGGCGTATACATACACCTAACATCACGCTTATAGTTTCATCAAGAGAATGCGGTCGTATGGAAAATTCCTGCGGCCGTGTTGCTTTTGTTGCGGGAAAAAAGAACGGAAATGCAGTGTGGCGCAATGGGGCAAAACGAAGAATGCGCGAGGTGTGTCGCCTGCTTCACCTGAACGAAAAAGGTGTTGATATTGTTTTTCTTGCAAAGCCAGGAATTTTGAAATCACCTTTTTCTCAAGTTTACACAGACATTCAGGCAGTTATACCAAAAATTTGATATTTCTTTATATAAAGGAACAAGAAATATCTCCTTAACTTTTTAGTGCAATAAAAAGTTAAGGAGAACAAGCCGGACTAATGTGGGATAGTAATGAACAATAAGGTACTTGTGTTTATCAGGGATATTCCCTGTAAAATTGCTATTGGTATCATTATGTTTTATCGCATTATTATTTCTCCTCTTTTTCCTCCTTGTTGTAGATTTGTTCCTACGTGCTCACAGTATGGGTTAGAAGCTTTTAAAAAGTATGGCTTTTGTAAAGGGCTTGTTCTTACGGTGAAGCGCGTTATTCGTTGTCGTCCGGGAGGCGGCCATGGCTACGATCCTGTTCCCTAACGCATGTATTGTTTGTTAGTAGCTATGAACCCTCTTTGGTATAAGTAGAAAGGAAAGAAAATGTGGGAAGCGTTTAAAGACTTCATATTCTGGATCATCCAGGCGTTCTACAACATCTGTGGTGACTGGGGTCTTGCGATTATCATCATTACGGTGATTTTCCGTGCTGCTATTACACCTTTGATGTATACGCAGTCAAAATCGTCGTATAACATGCGCAAGATTCAGCCTTTAGTTACTCAGATTAAAGAGCGTTTTCCCGATGATATTCAGCGCCAGAATGAAGAAACCCAAAAGTTGTATGCTGAAGCAAAGTTTAATCCGCTTGCGGGCTGCGTGCCAATGCTTATTCAAATGCCAATTTTTATTGCGTTGTTCCAGGTATTGCGCGAAATGACTGATCGTGTGACTGATACAACATCTTATGTGTTCTACAACCTGGTTCCCGATTTAACCATGACCCCAGCCGACGCTTTTGCTATTAGTTTTGTTACTGCTATTCCGTATCTTATTTTGCTTGCTATTTTTGCTTTATGCACGTTTATTCCTACCTTACTCATGCAAAATCAAACGCAAGATCCTCAGCAAAAGAAAACAACTCTTATTATGGTTGTGGTTATGAGCGTTATGATGATATGGATTGGTTGGAGCTCACCGGCAGGCGTTTTGTTGTTCTGGGGTGCCTCATCGTTGATTGCTATTGCTCAGCAGCAAATTTCTATGCGTATTATTGAGAAGAAAGATGCTCAGGAAGAAGCTCCTGCTTATGAACTTCCTTCTGAAGTAACTGTTACGCGTAAAGTTAAAAAACCACGCCCCACTAAGAAGCGTTAGTTTGTAGGTTAAGGAGAAATTATGTCTGAAGAAATTTCGAGCGCAGACATCGTAGAAGAGCCTGCAGAAATGATTGATGAAGAAGTAGAAGCTATAGATGATGACACTACAGGCAATAGTGATGAAGATATTGAAGAAGTAACCGACGAAGAGCTTGATTTTATTGCCGACACTGCCATTACCATTATTAAGGATATTATTCAATATTTCTCTGTTGGAGATGTTGTTATTGATGAATATGAAGGTGATGAAGGGGAGCTTATCCTTGATATCACCGGTGACGACACTGCTGTTCTTATTGGACGTCATGGCAAAACACTCGAAAGCTTGCAGTTTATCATTTCAGCAATTCTGCTGCGCAAACTAGGATATCGTTATCCTGTTGTTATTGATGTTGAAGGTTATAAATCACGTCAGCGCCAAAAGCTTGAATCCATTGCGCGTTCCTCGGCAAACCGTGCCGTAAAGGAGCACCGCAATATTAGGTTGCGTCCCATGACTCCTTACGAACGCCGTATTGTTCATATTGCACTGCGCAATGATGATCGTGTTGATACTGAATCGGAAGATGAAGGTTCAGCACGTCATGTAGTTATTTATCCACGGTAATGTTGTGGTGGGAAGGAAACAAATATAGCTTCTAATTCCCCCGGTAAAACAAACCATAAAAGAGAGTCTGTTGTTTCAGGCTCTCTTTTTTTGTCATAATGTTTTCGTTCTAAAACGAAGGGGATACATGAATTCTGAACTTTTACATAAGCATCTTGATTTAGTGATTAAGGCAAACGAAACAACAAACATTACCCGTATTGTTTCTTATGAATCGGCTCAAATCTTACATGTTCAAGATTCTTTATCTGCGCTTCCTGAGTTTGAGGCAGCGCCTGAAGGCCTTTATGCTGATTTAGGTTCTGGTGCAGGGTTTCCTGGTATTCCTATTGCTATTGAAACAGGAAGGCAAACTGTTCTTGTTGAATCCGTAAAAAAGAAAGCCGCTCTTTTAGAACAATTTATTAATGAGCTTCATCTTTCCAATGTTTCTGTTTTTCCAGGGCGAGCAGAAGAATTAGCATTACAGCAAAAAGGGGAGTTTTCTGTTTTGTCTGCCCGCGCGCTTTCCCAATTAGGTTCTTTGCTTGAATTAGGAAGCCCCCTATTGAAAAAAGGTGGCCACTTTATTTGTTATAAGGCTCGTATTGAAGAGAGCGAATTACAGCATGCTCTTTCTCTTGAGCAAAAATTAGGTATGAGAATGATTTCAGATAGGGAATTTCTTCTTGAAGATAACGAAACGTTTCGCAGGATTCTTGTTTTTGAGAAGTTCAAAAATGCATCTGTTAAGCTTCCACGGCGAAATGGTATGGCGCAAAGGAATCCCCTTTAAATTCCCTTTAAATAGCAGTAGTGAAATTTGTTTCACGTGAAACATTTATTTTTGGTTGAGTAAAGTGTTGCTATTTGAAATTTTCAAGGCTTTGATTTTAAAGAAGGAAGTAACATCCTTTGTTTAAATGATAAGTTCTTGAAATGTTTCACGTGAAACAGTTGAAGCAGTGCTTGGTAAACCCTATACTTTGAGAGATATCAATTAAAGAGGTAATTGTTCTGCAGTTACGGAAAGGAGGCTCATGTGGGTTTTTTAGATGGTCTAAGACGAGAAAAAAACGCAGCAAGGACTATCAATGAACAGCACGAAGCGGTACAACAAGAAAAAAAGATAGGTGAAAACCAGGAATCTTTTGAGCAGGCAGCTTCTTTGGAACAAACAAGAACATTTCAAAGAAATGAGCCAGAAGTTGTTGAACGTGCTCCCCAGAGCGTACAAGCTGCAGAGCCCGAGGTTGCTCATCGTCAAATTAAATCATATGCAGAAAAAGCACCGGTTACTCACGTTGTTGGACAAACAAAAATCATTGCTATTATCAATCAAAAAGGTGGGGTAGGAAAATCTACCACAGCAATTAATCTTTCAGCAGCATTAGGAGAACTGGGGCGTCAGGTTTTACTGGTTGATCTTGATCCTCAAGGTAATTCGTCAAGTGGCTTGGGTATTGAGAAAAACTTGGTTGAGCATTGTGTTTATGATGTTCTAATTAATGACCTTCCTATTGAGCAAGCGATTATTCCCGACGTTTGCCCAGGTTTGGACGTTCTTCCTGCAACAATTAACCTGGCAGGAGCCGAGGTAGAGCTTGTTACAGAAATGGCACGCGAGAATAGATTAAAAGATGCGCTTGGTCGCATGCGTGGACGCTATGATTTTATTTTCATTGATTGTCCTCCTTCATTAGGACTTCTTACCGTAAATGCGCTAGTTGCTGCGGATAAACTCCTGATTCCTATTCAATGTGAGTTCTACGCACTGGAAGGCGTGACAAAACTTCTTGATTCAATGAAACGAGTCAAAAGTCGCTTAAATCCTTCGCTTGATATTTATGGTGTTCTATTAACCATGTTTGATGCACGTACTATATTGTCAAAGCAAGTTGCGGAAGAAGTGCGTTCATATTTTGGTCGCATTGTGTTCGATGTGGCAATTCCTCGTACTGTTAAGCTTTCTGAAGCGCCCAGCTTTGGACTTCCTATTACTCAATATGACCCGAGTGGCAAAGGCTCCCAGTCTTATGTTACTCTTGCGAAAGAAGTGATTAGCCGTGGCTAAAAAAGCACTAGGGAGAGGGTTGAATTCCCTGCTAGGTTCTTATGAAGAAGAAACACCGCAGCCAAAGCGGGAAACAGTGGGAAATCAGCCTGCCCCTTCTGTTCCAAACGCTGCACAAGCTGTAAATTCTGCAGCTCAGCAAAGTGCACCGCGCGAAAGAATTTCTATGGGGCGTATCAACGCTGCAACAGGAGAAATTATTGATAATACGGTGCGTGTTGAACAAACAAGGCCTGAAAACAGGCCAACAACTTTAGCTTCTGCTCAGGCTGCTCAGGCTGCTCAGGCTGCTCAAGCTGCTCAAGCTGGCGCATCTCAAGGCGCTGCTCGCACTGCTGCTCCTCAAGCTACTGAAGTTAAGGCGCCTCAGAGTGCAGGGGAAGAGCAGAAAGAGAACAAAGCATCTGAGATGCTTTCATTGGATAAAATTAAACCAAATGAAAACCAGCCGCGTATAAACTTTAAAAAGGAAGAACTTGAGGAACTTGCCGCATCTATTAAGAAAGATGGCTTGCTTCAGCCTATTTTGGTTCGCCCGAAGGGGGACCATTACGAAATCATTGCTGGTGAGCGCCGTTATCGTGCCTCAAAGCTTGCTGGTTTAACTGAAGTTCCGGTGCGTATTAAAGAAGCTGATGACGAAGAAACGCTTGAGCTTGCGCTTATTGAAAATATTCAGCGTTCTGATTTGAATCCTATTGAAGAAGCGTATGCATACAAGCGTCTTATGGACAAAAAGAAGCTTAACCAATCACAACTTGCTCAGATGGTTTCAAAAGGGCGTTCAACTATTGCGAATGCGGTTCGTTTGCTTGATTTACCTGAAGAAGCTCAGAAACTGCTGTACGAAGAAAAGATTACCGCCGGCCACGCACGCGCCATTCTGTCTATTCCTACTCCTGAGGGAAGAATGAAGCTAACACAAAAGCTTCTTGATTCTAAGATGTCGGTACGTGAGGCGGAATCCTTTGCACGTTTAATGTCGCTTGAGCCAAAAAAGAAAGATCCTTCTACTACTAGCAGCGTGCCGAAAAGCTATAAGAAGGTTGCACGTAGCTTGCATGACAAACTAAACACTACGGTAAAAGTTAAAACTTCTCAGGGGCGCAATCGTATTGAGATTGAATTTAAAGACGAAGAAGATCTCCAGCGCCTTGTTACCGCAATGTTTGCTTCTGAGGAAACTCAGACGGAAGGCGAATAACAACGCAAGTGAGTTTGTTTTACGTTTTTGCTCTCTGTTTTGCTGCCTTAACTTTTTACGAACGACCAGGCAAAACGTGATAATTAAAACAACGCAATTTTTAAAAGAAAAAGGAATGTTTCACGTGAAACATTCCTTTTTTATAACGCAAGTAATGATGATTACCAGCGCCTCTTAGCGCACGGGTTTGATTATTTCTGCAGCAGGGAATTCTTTAGCTGCCCGCATGCTGCATCAATATCTGAGCCACGAGATTGCCGCATGCTTGTTTCAATACCTTTGTTTTTTAACGTTGAGATCCAGTGTTGCGCTGTTTTCTCACTGGCTGGCTTCCAAGGAGAATGAGAAACATCGTTTAAAGGAAGCAAGTTAACATGACAAAGCAGCCCGGTACAGAATTCAGCAAGCGCTTGCAAATCTTGTTCGCTGTCGTTAACCCCTTTAATGAGCAAATATTCAAGTGTTACGCGTCTATTGGTTTTGGCTACGTAGCTTAACAAGGTATCTTTTAAAGCTGAAAGAGGAATATTGCTTACGCGTGGCATAAGCGTATTTCGTTTTTCCTGAATCGCTGCATGAAGCGATACCGCCAGGGTAAATTGTTCCTTCTCATTGGAAAAACGCCCGATACCGCTTACGATGCCGCACGTTGAAACAGTAATGTGTCGCGCACCAATAGCAATGCCCTTGGGGTCATTCAAAATATGCAAAGCTTCTAAAACAGCATCGTAATTAGCAAAAGGTTCTCCTTGCCCCATGCCAACAATATTACTTACCCGTTGCCCAAAATCATGTTGAACAAGAAGGATTTGGCTCACAATTTCACCAATAGAAAGGTTGCGCGTGAACCCTTCATGGGCTGTTGCACAAAATGCGCACTGCATAGCGCAGCCAACTTGCGTGGAAAAACATACGGTTAAACGCTCGTTGTTTTTACCAGAAGGGATGCCCACCGATTCAATAAGCGCGCCGTCTTCTAACTCGAAAATGTATTTTCGCGTACCATCGTGTGATTCTGCCTTGTGATAAAGGCGCGGCTTATTAAGGGTGTACTGTTCTTTGAGCGTTTCCCGCAATGCCTTAGGCAAGTTGCTCATTTCGTCAAAAGAATTGGCATAGTGAACATACAGCCATTCATAGAGCTGTTTCCCGCGAAATGCAGGTTGCCCGGCTTCTTTAACAAAGGCAAGAAGCCGGTTACGTGAAAGAGTGTAAATGCTTGTTTTCATAAAGCGCATTATAGAAGACTCTTTGCTATACTTAAAACATTGTTTTTCAAACGGGCAAAACGATAATGTGATAAGGCAAATCGCGTTGTAACAATACACAAGGAGCGCTTACGGTATGGCTGCATATACTGAACCCCGTGAATGCAAGGTTGCATTGCTGTGCGGAGGAACAAGTGGGGAACGAAAGATATCGCTGGATTCTGGCAAAGGAGCTCAAGCTGCTCTTTTAGAGGCAGGTTTTCAGGTGACCATGCTGGACCCTTCTGTTAAGCAAGACCTTAATACCTTAGTAAACGAGCATTTTGATGTTGCTTTCATTGCGTTACATGGAGAAGGTGGCGAAGATGGCACCATGCAGGGAATGCTGGAAATACTGGGTATTCCGTATACGGGGTCGGGCGTTGCGGCAAGCGCACTTGCTATGAACAAGGCAAAATCAAAGCTTATTTACAACGCCGCAGGCATTCCCACCCCGCAGTCTTTTACTTTCACCGATTTAGCGCAAGCACGGGCAGCAGAAATTGGCGAAAAGCTAGGATACCCCTGTGTGGTGAAAGCGTGCTCTGAAGGAAGCAGCAACGGGGTGTATATTGTCCAAGATGCTGCAGCGCTTGATGAAGCGTTAACGCAAGCGTTTTCTTTTAGTGGGGAAGTACTTGCCGAACAATATATCTTAGGCAATGAATTTACCGTTGCCGTTATGGGCAATAATGAGATTGAACCGTTACCCGTGATACAAATTGTGCCTGCATCCGACTATTACGATTATGAAGCAAAGTATGCGCCGGGCGGGTCGCAGCATTTGTGCCCTGCACCTATTGATAATACGCTTTCGGAAGAAATGCAAACACTGGCGATAAAAGCACACCAAGCCTTGGGATGTGCGGGGGTTTCTCGAACCGATTTCATTGTAGATGCGCAAGGGAAGCCGTGGGCTCTTGAGACCAACACCATTCCCGGCATGACCTCAACGTCGCTTTTGCCAGACGCAGCGCAGGCAAAGGGCTATTCGTTTGCAATGGTGGTAAAGCGTTTGATAGATTTGGCATTTGAAAATTTTCAGCGCTAAAACACACCCAGCAGTTTTGCAACACCCACTGCAACAGCAGCAATAACAACAATCCAAATAATCACGGTTGCTACCATGCAGCCGTGATTTTCTTTACGGCCTGCCTCAACAAGCTTTTCTGAAAAAGAACGGTGCGTTTTAACCAGCGCTGAGTGCTTGTCAACGTGTGGTGCCGCAACGCGATTTGAGGGAAGCCACGTGCCGCCCGATTCCACAATTTGCTTTGCGGCCTGGTTGGTAAAATCAACATCGGGGCGAATGCCCTCGGCAACTAATTCGCGCAAATTAAGCGCAAAGGTATCAAATTCCTTGTTGTAGTGCGGGTCATTGCAAAGCAAAATTACTTCGCCCCAATAGTTTTCTTCCTTCTGGCTTAACGCCACAAAAGAAAGCAGCGCTCGCAATTTCCACCCGCGCGCCTGCAAGGAAAGTATGCGGGCTTCTTCCCGCTCGTCAAGAAAACACACTTTTGCCCCAAAACGGTTTACGAGCCAAATGCGATAGCTGCGGTTTTCCTGTAATTCGGGCTCAAGCGTATAAATGTCGCCAATCAGGTGGTCGGCACCCATTAATGCCGCGCCAATTTCGCGCGAGGGAGACTCAAAACGCGCATACGCGCTATAACAAATGTCATTGAGCATAAAAAACTCCTGATACCGTGGTTTTTCGGGGTAAACGTTTGTATGAAAAGGCGATAGATGGTACGCTTTTCACTATGGAAAAACAGATTACGGGAATTAGCGCTTCCCTGCAAGAATTTATCTGCGATGGCACTCCTGAAAGTGTTTGCAGGCGCTACGGATCACTGAAAGAGACTGCACAAGCGGCCGATTTTGGCATGTTTAGTAATAATGTGGTGGTTATTGATACGGAAACCACCGGTTTGTCGTATAACCACGACGAGCTAATTCAAATTGCCGCCGCTCGCATAGAGGGTGGCACTATTGTGTCGTGGTTTAACACGTTTGTGAACCCGGGCAAGGCTATTCCGGAAGAGATTGTTCACTTAACGCATATTTCAGAGGAAGATGTTGCCGGTGCCCCCACACCTGAAGAAGCGCTGGCGCAGCTGGTTGAATTTGCGGGCGATGCCATTTGCGTGGCGCACAACGCTGAATTTGACCGCACTTTTACTACCAAGCACCCTGCGGGGTACCCGCTTCTGGAAAACATTTGGGTAGACTCGCTGGAACTGGCGCGCATTGCGCTGCCGCGCTTGAAGTCTCACCGCCTTTTAGATTTGGTTCGCGCTTTTGAACTGCCGCTTTCAACGCACCGTGCCGATGCCGATGTAGAAGCAACCTGTGCGGTCCTTCCCCTTTTGCTGGCAGGGGTAGAAGCAATGCCCGCATCGTTGGTGGCAATAATCGCAGAATTTGCCACGCCCAAAGAGTGGCCAACGCAGGTAGTTTTTGATTACTTCAACAAGAAAAACCAAAAGAAAGCTGCTGCACGCGAAGAAAGCGTTCCGTATTTTTCACTGCGGGGAATTCGCAAGCAAGCGCTTGAGGCGCTTGATATGAAGGCGCGGGTGGATGCCGAAACGCTGGCGAACGACCCGATGCTGGGCATCCAAACGCCCACCAGCAATGAAATTTCTGACGCGTTTCAAGAGAACGGCCTGATAGGGGGGCTGTACGAGCACTTCGAAATGCGCGAAGAGCAAAAGGAAATGGCATGCGCGGTGGGAAAAGCGTTTGAACGAAGCGAAAACCTGGTGGTAGAAGCCGGAACCGGTGTTGGCAAATCCATGGCGTATTTGCTTCCTTCGGCGCTTTTGGCAAAGAAGAACCATATTACGGTTGGTGTTGCAACCAAAACCAATGCGTTGCTTGACCAGCTTATGTATCATGAGCTTCCCTTGCTTGACCGCGCTTTAGGTGGCTTGTCGTATGTGGCGCTTAAAGGCTTTTCTCACTATCCGTGTTTGCGCAAAGTGGATCATATAGTAAAAGAGCACAACTTTGAACGGACCATAGGAGACAAAGAAACAACCTGTGCGGTGGCGCTGGCAGCGCTTCTTTCCTATATTGAGCAATCGGAATACAGCGACCTTGACACACTTAAAATTGATTATCGCCTTTTGCCCAAGTGGTCAATAACCTCAAACAGCCAGGAATGCATGCGGCGGAAGTGCCCCTATTACGGCACCAGCTGTTTTGTGCATGGCTTGCGCCGAAAAGCGGCAGCGGCCGATATTGTTGTTACCAACCACAGCCTGCTCTTTTGTGATCTTGCTGCCGAAGGGGGGCTTTTGCCGCCCATTCGCTATTGGGTGGTAGATGAGGCTCATGGTGCCGAGCAAGAAGCGCGCAAAGCGTTTTCGCGCAAGCTTTCTTCAGAGGAACTGGTAAGCCTTGCGCGTAAAGTTTCCCCTGATGATGCGCGTAATGTGTTCACGCGCATACAAAAGCGCGCTGCTGCACCTGAAAACGATAGTCAAGAGAACTTGCTGTATGCGCTTACCGGCAAAGCGCTGAGCGCGGGAAAAGCGTTCACGCAGGCGGTACAAAACTATACGCCGCAGGTCAAAGAGCTTTTGTATTACGATACGGCGCGCAACAAAAGCTATGAATTTGTGGATCTTTGGATTAATCATGAGGTGCGCACCGGCCAGCGCTTCCACGCACTTAAAGAGGCAGCGCAGGATGTTTATGATGCCTCGGAAAAGCTTATTGCCGCCTGCCAGGAGCTGGTGGTGTATCTTGAAGACGACGCAACTGCTGCCCCGCTTCAGCAAGAAGTAGCCGTTATTGCTATGTCGCTGCGCGATGTGGTGGATATAAGCGAGCTCATCTTTTTCAGCGAGTCTGAGCTTTACGCGTATTCAGCTACTATTTCCCACAAAAAAGACCGCTTTGTGGATAGCATTGAAGCGTTACCTTTGAACATGGGTTCCATGCTTGAAGAGCCGCTTTACCAGCGCACTCACTGTGTGGTGTATGCCTCGGCAACCATGGCGGTGGGCGAAACGTTTGACGCATTTGAAAACGCGCTGGGCTTAAACGAAAGCGAGTTTTCGCAGGCCAGTAGCTTAAAACTTGATTCAAGCTTTGACTTTGATCATAACATGACCATTTATGTTCCCAATGACATGCCCGAGCCCTCGGATAAGGGATACCTTGCCCAATTGCAAAAGCTTTTGGTAGAAACGCATTTGGCGCAAAACGGCTCTATGCTTACGCTTTTCACGAATCGCCGCGAAATGGAAGCGTGCTATGAGGTAGTAAACCCCCAGCTCAAACAGGCAGACTTGCGCCTTGTGTGCCAAAAGTGGGGCGTTTCCGTTAAAGGCCTGCGCGATGAATTTTTAACGAACAAGCAGCTTTCGCTTTTTGCTCTTAAAAGTTTTTGGGAAGGCTTTGATGCCCCCGGCTCTACCCTGCGTGGGGTAATTGTGCCAAAACTTCCCTTTGCAAAACCAACCGACCCCCTTTCTTGCGAGAGAAGCCAGCGCGATTCAGAGGCGTGGCGCCATTATGTGCTGCCTGCTGCGGTAATAGAGATGAAACAGGCTGCGGGGCGTTTGATTCGTACCAGCACTGACCAGGGCATTCTTATTCTGGCAGACCGCCGCCTGCTTACCAAAGGGTACGGCAGCACGTTTTTGCGTTCAATGCCCAGCACCAATATCCAGATTATGAGCTGTTCCGAAATTGTGGCAGACATCAAAAAGAACCAGGAATAGCTCATGGCATCGCACAAATTTGGAATGCATAGCCTTCATGTGAAGAGCAATACTAAAGGCACGTCAAACGAGATTTCCTTTAGTGTTTTGGACGCAAAGAAAAACGCGCAAGACCAGGAAAATGCGCGCCAGGGGAAGCCGTTAACCGGTAACCCCTTGGGAAAAATTGCGCTTTTTTCGCTTTCTGGCACGAAGAAAGTGAAAGGCGCGCCCACCCGTGAAGAAGGCTTGCCCTTGTCAGACGGCGGATTTGCGCCAAGCACGGTAGAGCAGGACCCCACGGGAACCACCACGCTGGGCACTAACGCGATAAGTGGCGGCACAATATCCAGCGGCTTTTCCGAAAACGTAACGGCAAGCATTGTAACGCCCGGGAAGGGAAGCCGCCGCGCGCGCAAGGCAGCACGTGGTGGCGCTTCCGTCGCTGGGCTTGCCGGGCGCGGCAGGGGCAAAAAGAAGGGTCGCGGCGCCACCAACGGCGCCCATACGCTTCCCGCACCCGCTGGCCCTGCAGGAGCTTTGCCCGCACCGGCGCCGCCAACCATTTCCACCACGGCTCAGGCGCTTCCTTCCCCTGGTAAGAAACGCGGAAGGGTACTGCGCCGTGTTTTTGCCGTGGGCGCTGCCTGCGCGCTTGTTGCCGCTGCTGCTTTTGGCGTTTACACGCTGGCGCAGCGTTCTCACGAAGACTACCTGTTCGCTCAGTCAAACCAGCAGGTTTTAACATCGGCACTGGCAGAAGTTGTAGAGGCCGACACCATATTGTCCCAGATGGACGACTCATTCTCAGACATGCTGGGCGAAGAGTCGCTTGCCGCCATGAAAACGGTGCAGGGAGAGCTTCCCACGGCGCAAAAGCATTTAGACGAAGCAGAGTCGCTGGTAGGCCGCGTGCAGGATTCTCTGACCGATGAAAAAGACATAGCGGCTGCTCAAAACACCCTTGATGCCATTACCGCACGCCGAACAATGATTACGCTGGGCTCTGCCATGATTGAAGAAACGCTTTTGGTGGCAGAAGAGCGCGAGGCGTTAAACGCGGTGTGGGACAGCCTGATTGATGCCGATTCCCAGGTGCGCACCGCTGTTTCCAGCTATTCTCCCTTGGATTCAAGCACCCTTGCTTCCACCAAAGAGCTTGCACAACAGGCACAAGAGAGTTTAGAGCAGGTGAAAACAAAGATAGCAGCGGTCAAAGAAACCTACCCCGACCTGGTGCTTTCAAGCTACACGTCATACATAAACCTGCGCATTGAAGCGCTTGATCACTTAATTGCATCGTGTGATGCGGTAGAGGTGGAAGACATAGACCTTGCTACAGAGGAAAGCAACGAGTACAACTCGTGCGATAGCCGTGCTGTTACGCAGGCAGATGCCTTCCCCGCAGATATCACCACGTTAGCAACAACTTCCTATGCGCAAAGCGTACAAGAATTCGAGAGCGAATACAAAGGAATAGTTACCCGCGCCGCCACGCTTGATACCGAACTTCGTGAATATCTTCGCACGACTTCTTCATAATGGCATGTTATCTGAATAATCAGTGTATAATTATGCGGAATGTACCCAAGCAGCTTGGGTTTATTACGCATATGAAAGGTCTCGTATGGCTGAAATGATAAAAACAATAGAGCATCTTGTTTCTGAAATTGGGCCGCGCCCTGTTGCTACTGAAGAAGAGCAGCAAGCGGCTTTATACGTTGCTCAGCAGCTTGAAACTTTGGGATTGCCTGTTGAAGTAGAGGAATTCCAGGGGTCAGTTTCTCATAAGAAAACGCGTTTTGTATGTAGTGTGGTGGCGGTGGTTTGTGCCGTTCTTTCGCTGTTTTTGCCGGTGATTGCGTTTCCTGCTGTTCTTTTAACGTTTGTTTGCGCCGTGCTTTTTACCTTTGAAGAGCTGGGGCGCCCGGTTTTGTCAAAGGTGCTGGACAAAGGCATAAGTCAAAATGTGGTTGGTCGCTATATTCCCCCTGCAAACGAGGAAGGGTCGCGCCGCAGCCGCAAAGTTATTTTGGTGGCGCGCACCGACAGCGGCTCTATTCGTTCCGAGCTTAAGCAGCCGCTTTTGAGTGGCATGCCCGCTTTGGCAAAAGCCGCGCGCATTGGCATGCTTGCGCTTCCTGTTTTTCTGCTGTTGAAGTCCATTTTCTTTTTGCACGCAACAGGCGTTGTTTTTGGTATAACCACCCTTCTTCTTATTGTTATTTGTATTTGTGCCGCGCTGCCTGCTATTTCGTTTGCTATGGAAAAGGCATCGGGCCTGAACGACGGCGCAAACAGCAGCGCGTCGGGCATTGCGGTTATGTTGGAAGTTGCGCGTCGTATTTCCAGCTCTGCGGCAAATTCTGGCGCGGCAGATAGCGCTGTTTCTGGCGAAAGGCCGGTAATCCACGGCGCCCAGGCGGCATACGATGCTGGTGCAGTGCCTGTTGGCGCGCAGTTGGTGTATGAAGAAGAGCCCACGCAGGGCTTTGAAGGCGAAGGAGCCGGTGGGGAAGCCGCAGGTTTTGGAACCGTTGCTGCTGCTGGCGCTTTTGGCGCTGCTGGCGCTGCCGCCGCTGCCAGCGTTGTTGGCGCGCAAGAGCAAGGCGCTTGGAGCGAAGCTGCTGGTTGGGAAGGTGCTGCTGCCATTGCCGCCGCTGGTGCTGCCGGCGCCGTTGCGGGCGCTGCTACCATTGCCGCCGCTGGTGCCGCCGCCGCGGAAGCGGTTGGCATTGCTGCTCCGGTGGCTGTCGCTTCGCTTGTTCCCGAAGCAACTGCTCCTGCTGCTGCAGAGCCTGTTGCCAAAGAGGTTCCCAGCTGGTTTGCCGCTGGTAGAGCCGCGGCACGGCAGAACAAGCAAGCAACCGATGCAAAACCAATCAAGCGTTCAACGCTTGCAAATGCCCTTGAAGCTGCCGAGCAGCGTTTGAACGCTGCTTCGGTAGAAGCAGAACCCGAGCAATCGCTTGACCAACAATTTAGACAGAATTTTGTAGGAGCACGCGGTGCACTAGCGCCACAGCAAGCGCAAGCACCAATGTCTGAACAAATGCCTGCAGCTTCTTTTGAGCCTGCTGCTGAAGACGTTGCTTATGAACCCACGATGCAACCGCAAGTACAAAAGGCACAACAGCTTGCTG
>CAVDDP010000073.1:0-8319 GCA_963607695.1 Hallerella sp. | reverse complement strand
CAAACAGTAGGCAAGGTGGCGAATGTCCTTCGCCACCTTGCCTTTTCTTCCCCCTTTTTTACCCAAAACGAACGCGTGTAGGAAAATTCCGCTGTTTGATAGCTTTTTGTGAACAAATTGATAGCTTTTCGGGCTTGTTTGATAGAAATTTGATAGAACAAGCGTGTATGGTGATTCCACGAAGTTCAGCAAAATGCAGCTTGAACAGTGGAATGTTGTTTGCTAGAATACTCAGGCTAATCCTGCTTCGGGGGTTTTGCCTTTGTCACCCGAAGCCGTACAGTCCAAAGGAGGTGAACTGATGAAGGCTTATGAACTGCTGTTTTTTGTAGCACCGAATATCGGCGAAGAATCCCGTCTTGCAGCAATGAAACGCGTTGAGAACACTATTGCCGAGAGCAATGGCGTTATCGACAACGTCACTGACTGGGGCAAGCGTAAACTTGCTTACGAGATCAACGGCCAGACCGAGGGCGAGTACACGCTCGTCGATTTTCATGCAAATCCCGCTAGCATTGCTGAACTGAATCGCGTTCTTCGCATCACCGACGCTGTGGAGCGTCATATGATTGTGGCTCGCGCAGACCGCGACTAGTGACTGATGGGGCGAATTTTCAAAGATTCGTCAAGCATGAAAGAAGGAAGATATGAGCATTAACAGAGTAATTATCAGCGGTAATTTGACGCGTGACCCAGAGCTTCGAAACACTGCCGGTGGAGTTTCCATTCTTGGATTTGGCGTTGCGGTAAACGATCGTCGTCGCAATGCGCAAACGGGCGAATGGGAAGACTATCCGAACTACGTTGATTGCACCATTTTTGGTGTTCGTGCGGAAAGCCTTTCCCGCATTCTTGTTAAGGGAATGAAAGTTGCCATTGAAGGAAAACTGCGTTGGAGCCAGTGGGAGAAGAAAGACACGGGCGAAAAACGTTCGAAGATTGAAGTGATTGTGGATGAGCTTGAGTTCATGAGCAATCGCAACAATAACAACAATGGTGATCGCAACAATGCTGTTGCACAAACAAACACCGCCGCGAACGTTACTGCTCCTTCTGTAAACGCAAATTCTTCCATTTATGATGAAGACATTCCGTTTTAGTAAGTAATTGTAACGAAAGAGGTTGAATATGGCCGATTTTTCAAAGCAGCCTCGTCGTAAATACTGCCAGTTCTGCAAGGACGATACGCAGTTTATCGACTACAAAGATACGCAAATGTTGCGTAAATATGTTACCGATCGTGGCAAAATTAAGCCACGCCGTGTAACGGGTTGCTGCACCCAACATCAAAAAGACGTTGCCAATGCCGTAAAACGTGCTCGTGAAATGGCATTAATGGCTTATGTGGTTCCCGCTGTAAGTGGTCGTGGCGACCGCCGCAAGCGCGATTAAGAAGGAGGGAATCATGAAAGTTATTTTGACAACTGAAGTTCAGGGTAAAGGTGGCGAAGGTGACGTAATTGACGTTGCTCGTGGTTTTGCCAACAACTACCTGATTCCTCAAGGTTTTGCTATTCTTGCAACACCTGGTAACTTGAAACAGCTTGAGGCTCGTAAGAAGAACATTGAGAAGCGCGAAGAGAAGCGCCTTGCCAATGCTGCTGAACTGAAAGCAAAGCTGGAATCTGCACCCGTTTTCGTTGCTGCTCAAGTTGGCGACGAGGGTCAGCTGTTTGGCTCTGTTACTTCTACGATGATTGCCGAAGCGGTATCTGCAAAGTTTGACATTGAGCTTGACAAGCGTCGCGTAGAGCTTAAGGCTCCTATTAAGACTGCTGGCGAGTTTGAAGTTAGCGTTTCTTTGTACCGCACCACCAAGGCTGCTTTAAAGGTACTTGTTGCTGCTAAAGAGCCCGAGCCACAGCCGGCAGAAGAAGCAGTTGAAGCTGAAGCTGCTCAAACCCAGGAAGCTGCAGCCGAAGAATAATACGCGCTGCGTTTTCACGTGAAACAATAGAACAGAGCCCCTGCTCATACAAGAGTTAGGGGCTCTGTTTACACTATTTCAAATTCGAGCGTTTAGGAAAAGGAGAGCATTATGTCAGGACAATTCGAAGAATCCGGATGGGTTGAAACTTCCGCTGCGCCTCAGGCAAGCGCAGAAACAGCGGATCTTGCACGTTCCCGGCGAGCTCTTCCTCAAAACATTGATGCCGAGCAATCGGTGTTAGCTGCTTGTATGCTGAATACTGAAGCCATGGAAGAAGTGGCAACGCTTTTGGTGCCGCAGAATTTTCACAGGCCGGCGCACAGCATTATCTTTGAAGCCATGATGGATTTGTACAAGCGCAATATTCCTGTTGACCCTATTTCTTTGGCAGAAAATTTACGGGGAAAAGGGCAGCTTGATGCCATTGGCGGCCGTACCTATTTACTTGAGCTTTCCGACAACACGTTTTCGCTTACCAATTGGCGCAGCCACGCTTCGGTGGTTAAGCGCACCTCGGTTCTGCGCGATTTAGTGCATGCTTCAAATGCCATTAACGCATTGGCATTCGATGCCCCCGATGATTTAAATGTTGTTGTAGAAGAAGCCGAAAAAACGCTTTTCAACGTTACGGAAAAACGCGTTTCCTCGGAGTTTAAGCCCATGAATAAGCTTTTAGAGGGCGCCTTTATTGAATTGAAGCAGCTCAATGAGCAACATGGCGATATCGTGGGTGTTCCTACAGGCTTTGTAGATGTGGATAACTTATTCCATGGTTTTCGTGGTGGCGATTTAATAATTCTTGCGGCACGCCCTGGTGTTGGTAAAACGTCGTTTGCATTGAATGTTGCCGTTAATGCGGCAAAAGCAGGAATTTCAGTGGCATTCCTTTCGTTGGAAATGAGCGCGTCCCAATTGGTGCAAAGAATCTTGTGCTCTGAAGCGCGCTTGAGCTTATCAAAGGTGCGCAGCGGGCATCTTGCCAAAGCCGATTTCAGCCTTTTGGCCGATGCTGCTAAAACGCTTTCAAAGCTTGACATGGTAATTGATGATACGCCGGGCCTCTCTATTCTTGAGCTGCGCGCGAAAGCGCGCCGCGAGCTGCGCAATAAAGAAAAAGGCTTTATTGTGGTTGACTACCTGCAGCTTATGCAGCCTGCCACTGCTCGCCGTGATGGCAACCGTGCTGTGGAAGTTGCAGAAATTTCCCGTGGTTTAAAAGTGCTTGCGAAAGAGATGGATATGCCGGTTTTGGCACTTTCCCAGCTTTCTCGAAGCATTGAGCAACGCGGTGGAAAAAAGCGCCCCATGTTATCTGACCTGCGCGAATCGGGCGCAATTGAACAAGACGCCGATATTGTTATGTTTATTGACCGCAGCATGAACGAGCAAGAAGCGGAATCGCGCGACCGTTTGCCCTTGGGCGAAGCCGAGCTTATTGTGGCAAAGCACCGCAACGGTGCAACAAAAGATATTCGCCTTTCCTTTGAACCCGAGTTCACCCGCTTTGGCGATTACACGGGTTCTGAATACGATGAATACCAGGAATATCAAGAATAGTTTTCGTTTCTGCCTACCTGAAAAGATAATGCTTTTAACGTTGTGAGCACATGTTATGTGCCTTGCGGGAAATTGTTCGTACTATAATGGAACGCATGCGAAACGCGCGTTATGCACTGCTTGCTTATCAATATGTTAAGCAAGTGTGCCATTCTAAAAACGCGCATCCAAAAGCAAACGCATTACTAAAAAACGAATGCGAGCAACGAAGGAAAGGGCACGTTCATGCCAAGTACTGTTTTAGTGGGAACTCAGTGGGGCGATGAAGGAAAAGGCAAAATCACCGACTTAATTGCAGGGAACTACGATTATGTCGTTCGTTTTCAAGGGGGCAACAATGCAGGTCACACGGTTGTTCACAATGATGTAAGTTTGGCCTTACACTTAATGCCATCGGGTGTTATGTATGACAACTGCACTCCCGTTATTGGAAACGGTGTGGTAATAGACCCAGGTGCGTTGGTTAAAGAAATGGCAATGCTTCAGGCCGAAGGCATTAGCTATGATCGCTTGAAGATTAGCTGCAACGCGCACATTATTATGCCGTATCATAAAGATTTAGATGGCGCCGACGAAAAAATGCTGGGCAAGAATTCCATTGGTACCACCAAGCGCGGCATTGGCCCTTGCTATCAAGACAAAGCAGCGCGCAAAGGCATTCGCGTTCAAGACCTAATGGACGAAAAAGTATTCCGCATGAAAGTTGAAGCGGCGCTTTCTCAGAAAAATCCTATTCTGGACAAAATTTACAACCTTCATACCTATACCGTTGATGAGATTTGCGATGAGATGCTTCCCTATGCGCGCATTTTGAAGCCGTACATGGCAGAAACAACGCAGCTTTTGAACAACGCGTTGCGCGAAGGCAAAAACATTTTGTTCGAAGGCGCGCAGGCAACCATGCTTGATATCGATCACGGAACGTATCCGTACGTGACTTCTTCTTCTTGCAGCGCAGGTGGGGCAGCTATTGGTACGGGCGTTGGCCCTATGGCGTTCAACAAGGTTATTGGCATTATGAAAGCCTACACCACGCGCGTGGGCGGCGGTCCTTTCCCCACTGAACAGCTGTTCTTTGAAAATGGCGGCACGGGGGAAGAAGCTGAAGTTGGCGAAGCGCTGTGCGCTATTGGCCACGAGTACGGCGTGACCACCGGGCGCAAGCGCCGCTGCGGATGGTTCGACGCAGTTATTGGCAAATACGCTGTTGACGTGAATGGTCTTACCGATATTGCGCTTACCAAGCTTGATGTTCTTTCCGAATTTGAAACCATTAAGGTGTGCGTGGCGTATGAGTGCGATGGCGTTCGCTACGATTATTTGCCCATGCAACAAAGCGTGCTGTTCCATGCCAAGCCCATCTATGAGGAACTTCCCGGTTGGAAGGGCTGCGATATTTCAGAGTGCAAAACTTTTGAAGAGCTGCCCGAAAACGCACAAAAATACATTCGTCATTTGGAAGAGCTGGTGGGCGCTCCTATGACCATGATTTCGGTTGCGCCAGAACGCGATGCAACTATTTTTCAAACAACACAAGAATAAAACGAAAGGAATGTTGTGAACATACTGGTATTGGGCTCTGGTGGCCGCGAACATGCACTAACGTGGGCGCTTGCAAAATCATCGCAGGTTAAGGGCTTGTATGTTGCCCCGGGAAACGGTGGCACGGCGCGCATTGCGCAAAATGTTTCTGGCTTGGATATCAACGATGCAAAAAGCATTTTAGCGTTTTGCCAAAAGCCCGAACACGCTATTGACCTGGTGGTTATTGGCCCCGAAGCGCCGTTGGTTGCAGGTGTTGCCAACGACCTGCGCGCTGCAGGAATTCTTGTTTTTGGCCCCGATTCCTATGGAGCGCAGCTTGAGGGAAGCAAAACCTTTAGCAAAGAGTTCATGGATGCCAACAATATTCCCACCGCTGCTTATGGCAGCTTTGATAACGAAGCTGATGCGCTTGCCTACGTGCAAAAGCTGGGCGCGCCTATTGTGGTTAAGGCCGACGGCTTAGCTGCAGGTAAAGGCGTTATTGTTGCAGAAGAACTTGACGATGCAATTCAGGCTATTCACGATTGCTTCAGCGGTGCTTTTGGTGCCGCAGGGGCAAAAGTAGTAGTTGAAGAATATTTGGAAGGCCCCGAGTGCTCGCTTTTGGCATTTGTGTCAAATGGCCAGGCGTTTTGCATGACCACCGCACAAGATCACAAGCGCGCCTACGATGGCGACCGTGGCCCCAACACGGGTGGCATGGGCGTTTATTCCCCGGTTCCTATTTTAAACGATGGCGAATTGCCCGAAATGCAGCGCATCATGCAAGTTGCCGCTGCTGCTACGGCACAAGATCCTTTCCCGGTTGATTATCGTGGCGTTTTGTACGGCGGCTTTATGCTTACCAGCGCCGGCCCCAAAGTTCTGGAGTTCAACGCCCGCTTTGGAGACCCTGAAACGCAAGTTATTCTGCCGCGCCTGGAGAACGATTTCGCCGAGATTGTGCGTGCTATTGCCGCAGGTGAAACTGAAAACCTGAAGCTTTCGTGGCGCGATGAGTGGGCAGTTTGCGTGGTTCTTGCCAGCCAGGGCTATCCCGGTTCTTACGAAAAGGGTAAGGTTATTTTAGGAATTGACGAAGCGGAAGCCATTGAAGACGTTACGGTTTTTCATGCCGGCACCGCACTGAACAGCGATGGTGAGCTTATTACCGCAGGTGGGCGCGTGCTAAACGTTGTTGCCTTAGGTAAAACCTTTGAGGAAGCTCGCGATAAAGCATACGAAGCGGTTGACCTTATTAACTTTGAGGGCAAACAGTTTCGCCAGGATATTGGCAAGCGCGCTTTAATTGGCCGCAGCGCATGGGAGAAATAGTATGATATCTGAGCGTATGTTAAGTTCGGTTGTTCGCGCTTGTTCCGATGGCTACTTAAAGCTTTCCCCTTGTGAAGAAACGCACATGCCGGCGCCCCAACCAGGCAAAAAATACATGTTGTACATGCACGTGCCGTTTTGTGAGCGTCTGTGCCCCTATTGTTCGTTCAACCGTTTTCCGTTCAAAGAAGAGCGCGCCGTTCCGTACTTTAAGAGCATGCGCAAAGAAATGCTCATGCTCAAAGACCTGGGCTACGATTTTGAGAGCGTATACATTGGCGGCGGCACCCCCACCATCATGATTGATGAGCTGTGCGAAACTATTGACCTGGCGCGCGACACCTTCCCCGGCATTAAAGAGGTTTCAAGCGAAACCAACCCCAACCACTTAATTCCTGAATATGTGGAAAAACTGGAAGGGCGCGTGCAGCGCTTATCGGTGGGCGTGCAAAGCTTTGATGATGGCCTGCTTAAGCAAATGGATCGCTATGACAAGTACGGAAGCGGCGCAGAAATTATTGAGCGCATTCAGTACGCAAGCCCGCATTTTGTGTCTATGAACGCCGATATGATTTTTAATTTCCCTGCTCAAACGCCTGATATTTTGATTTCCGATATTGAGCGTGTGGTAGAAAGCGGGGCAAGCCAAACCACGTTTTACCCGCTTATGGCTTCTCCTTCAGTTGAAAAATCGCTGGCTGCCACGGTGGGAAAAGTAGACTACAATCGTGAAAAACTGTTCTACGAAATTATCTCTACGCTTTTGACTGAAGGGGAACACGCGCCCTTTGAATTTGGTTCTGCCTGGACGTTTAACCGCAAAAGTGCTGGTGGGGAAGCCGCCGGCGCGAAAGACACCTGCTCGTCCACCGCACAAGACAGTGACGCCATGATTGATGAATACGTGGTGAACTACGAGGAATACCCTGCTATTGGCAGTGGCGGCATTACGTATTTGGGGCAGAATTTATACGTGAATACCTTCAGCGTGAACGACTACAACGCTGCTATTGAAGCAGGCAACATGTCGTTGATGGGCAAAACCTCGTTTGGCCTGCGCGACCGCATGCGTTACCGCTTTATGATGCAGCTCTTTGGATTGCGCCTGGACAAACGCGCCTTCGAGCGCGATTTTGGCATGAGCGTAGAAGCGGGGCTTCCTGCGGAAATGGCTTTCATGTGCGCAAATGGCGCCTTTGCAACGAACAACCAGGAAGAGCTTACGCTAACCCCCAAAGGGCGCTATCTGGTTGTGGTTATGATGCGTCAGTTCTTTATTGGCGTGAATGGCCTGCGTGACCAGGCTCGCGCCGCCCTTACCGGAGAAGAACGCAATCTCATTTTTGGGGAGTAATTATATTCCGTCGTTCGTCAGAACGACGGAATTACATGCGCATAAATGCGGAAGGCTTCTTTGAGCGCTTCTTCGCTTACCCCTTCATCGGGGCCATGCATGCCACCTACCCAAGAGGGCACAGGAACCCACGGTTTTTCAGGTCCAAAGCTGGCAGCGTTTTTGAACAGGCGCGCATAGGTGCCGCCACCCATGGTAAACGGCTTGGCGTCTTCGCCGGTGGCTTCATTGTAGGCACGAAGAAGCGTTTGTACATCGGGCGAATCTGAGTCAATCAGGAAAGGTTCCATACAAGAATCGCGCTGTAGTGTAGCGCCGCAGGTGCGTGCCACTGCTGCAATGCGTTCTTCAATTTCGCTTGCACTAATGGTAGTGGGGTAGCGGCAGTCAATGGTTTGGCGAATGTGCCCGCCTTCCATGGAAATCATGCCACCTATCATGGTTAGCGCTCCAAAATCTGTATCTGAACAGGCACAATCAAAAGCGCTTCCATCGCTGGTACTTAAAAGCGGTTGCAAAAGCTGAAAGAATTCGCGCTCTTCTTGTGAACACAAGTTAGCTTCAAGCAGGTAATCAATCAGAATACCAATAGCGTTAATGCCCCCTTCAGGGGTAGAGG
>CAVDDP010000072.1:0-3186 GCA_963607695.1 Hallerella sp. | reverse complement strand
AGCGCCTCTTTTGCAGCACGCACACGCGTTTCCGAATCGTCTACCGCACTTACCAGATTTGCTGCAGCATCGCGTGCCGCCAGCACGTCTTCCATACGAGGCCCATATGAACGCAAAAGGCGTTGCATGGCACTCACCCGCTCTTGCATATGTGCCAGCTCTTCCGGATCCAAATCAATCGCATCGCGATACGAACGAATATCAGAAGCAACATCTTCAGCAATATATACGGCATCACGCAGCGACTTTGCATATTGACCCAAGGTTGCATCGAAGCGCGCAGCCTGATCAAGTATATAAATTGCACTGTTCAGGGCATCCAAAGCACTCATTTCTTCTTCGCCCGATAGCGCCTGATACGCCCCCTGCGACGCATTCATAAGCGCCTCGGCATTTTCTGCTTTTGCCAGCGCTTCTACCAACTGCTCATATTCACCCACAACAGGATTCACTTCATTTACCGCACGCAGCACAAAGCGTGCTTCATCAAGCTGCGCCGAAGAAGACGAGGCGGCCTGTTGTACCTGTTCAAGCTCTTTTTGCGCATGCACTGCTGCAGTAAAAGCACTTTGATACGCATTGCGCGCTTCTTCTACTTGCTCTTTTGCCCAAGCATCCAAAAACAGCACATGATTAGCCGATTTGAGAAGCCGTTGGTGTTCGTGCTGGCCACACAAATCTACCACCGGCCCTATGACCTGCGACAACTGTGTTGCGCTTGCCATTTGACCGTTAATAGTTACGCGCGAACGGCCATCAGAACCCACACGACGTGTTACTACCAGGTCTTGTTCGGGTTCCTGGCCACTTTTTTCCTCCTGGCCATTCTTTTCTTCATACCCGCACTTATCCTGCAGCGCCCGCACAAAAAAGCGCCCCGCAACACTCAAAGAGTCTTCACCATCACGCACCATCTGTGCGCTGGCGCGCTCGCCCATAAGAAGCTTACACGCCGATAGCAATGCTGTTTTACCTGCACCTGTTTCACCTGTGAGCACCGTTAAGCCCGCACAAGGTTCAAGCGTTGCGCTTCTAATAAGCGCCAAATTTTCAACATGAATCTCGTCTATCATGGTATTGTGCGCCTTTCGTTCATTAAGGTTTTACGGGGCACCTTTTGTCTGATTTTTTGCTTGCAATTTCTTCGCTTTAGGTATATGCTGAATTTCGTACATATGTTCTATGTTTTATTAAAACGCATTGCGAAGCATTTTGCAACAGTTTTTTTGAACTAATTTTTACGTTCATGATGAGGAGGTAGCATGCGGGCGCTCATTCAGCGAGTATCCAACGCCAGCGTAACTATTGATGGCATTGATAAAAGCAGCATTGACCGGGGATTTCTTATATTTCTAGGCGTTGGTCAGGAAGATAGCGAAGAACAAGCCGAAAAGCTGTGGAACAAAATTTCAAAGCTGCGCATCTTTGACGACGAGAACGGAAAAACAAATCTTTCCCTTGCCGATATTGAGGGCGACGTGCTGGTGGTTTCGCAATTCACGCTTTATGCCAGCTGCAAAAAGGGCAATAGACCCTCGTTCACACAGGCTGGCTCCCCCGAGCAGGCTAACAACTTATACGAGTACTTTGTAAGCCTGGTTCGCAAAACGCCGGGCGTAAGCAACGTGGGCACCGGCGAATTTGGCGCCGACATGCAGGTGTCGCTGGTTAACCACGGGCCTTTCACCATTTGGTTAGACACCGACACGTTGTAAGTACCAGGGGAAGGGTTCGCGGCAGTAAGCTTGCCGGGTTTTTGAGCTCTTATGGTGCAGAAGTAGTAACTCCTGCTGCTTTGTGCTGCTCTTGAGCAGGCACGGTATCTTCCCGCCCTTACGCGGGCGCAACAATTTCCGCCACTTCCCCTTGCTCCTGGGCAGCTTGCTCCTGGGCAACGAGGCAGCCCGCAAACGCATTAGGCTCCATGCCGCTCAGCGTTTCCGGCACCGTAACGCATGCAAGCTTTGCACAGCCGGCAAACACGCGTTCCTCAAGGTAGGTAATATCGTTGGGCACATCAATGCGCTCAAGCGAGATACAATTCTCAAAGCAACCGCGCCCTATCCAGCCAAGTTGGGGCGGGAGCGTAATTGCCGAAAGCGCCGTGCAACCTGAAAAAACATTATCTTCCAAGGTATCAAGCGTTTCAGGGAGCCCCACCTGCTGCAACTTGGTGCAGCCCGAAAAAACACCATTGCCTATAACACGCACGCCTTCGCCAAGCGCAACACGTTCAAGGCCAAGGCAGTCTTTGAACGCCTCGTCACCTATGCGTTCAATACCACCGGGAAGTTCCACGCTTGTCAACGCATTGCAACGCGAAAAAGCTTTAGCGCCAAGTTCCTGCAACCCTTGCGGCAGCGAAATTTCGCGCAAATTCACGCAACCGCAAAAGGCGCCCTGTTCTATTGCCTCAAGCGTAGAAGGAAAACTAACCTCCTTAAGCTGCATGCACGCATTAAACGCAAACGCTCCGATGCGCCGCACCCCTTCAGGGATAACAAGCCTGGTCATACGAAAGGTATTCGTGAAAACCTGCGGCGCAATATCGGTTACTCCGGCGGGAATACTTACCAGCTCTTCATTGCCATGATAAGCGTTAAGCGTAATGTCAAACGTTGACACGCTATTCACCTGCCTTCGCGCGGCACGTTTCGGCGGCATACATGCCCGCCAGCATGCCGCTTGCCCACGCCCAATGCAAGTTGTAACCACCGCAGGGCGCATCCACATCAAGCATCTCGCCCGCCGCAAACAAGCCCGCATATTCCCTGCATTCCAGCGTTTGTGCCTCAAAGCCCTCACACGCAAAACCACCACGATGCACCTGGCATTGTTTCGCGTCACCCACACCCTGAACTTTCACCTTGAATCGCTTTGCCAAGCACGCAATTCTATGAATGGCATCGGGCGTGGCTTCATCTTCCAGCTTAAGCCCAAACACCTTACACAACGCCTCTGCCACCAGGGGAAGAACCATGCCGCGCAGCACATCTTCACACGTTGCCGCACGCCCGCTTACTGCCGCAAACGCCCGCGCGCGCTCAAACAAGTGCTCCACCAGCTGGTTTTCTGAGAGTGCCGGAAACAAATCAAGCGCCACTACATCACCCGGCTGCGCATGCCGCGACACATTAAAAATGGCAATGCCCGAAAGCCCATACTTACGAAAAAGCACCTCACCAC
>CAVDDP010000071.1:0-2331 GCA_963607695.1 Hallerella sp. | reverse complement strand
TTATACAGCCGGAATGGCAACGATAAAGCAGGCGCCGCCGCCGGAAAGATTCACTGCTTCCACCGTGCCGTCGTGAGCTTCCACAATAGACTTCACAATGGCAAGACCAAGGCCGGTGCCGCCGGTGCCGCGCTGACGCGAGGAATCGGTGCGGTAGAAACGATCAAACAGCAGCTTGGGGTCAATATCCCCAAAGCCGCAGCCATCGTCACGTACCGAAACCACGCAATTTCCCTTTAATCCGCGCAGTTCAACGGTAATATGCCCGCCAGGTTGAATAAAGCGGCTAGCGTTTTCCACTAAATTTTGAATGACCTGCTTCATTTGGTCAGGGTTGCCTAAGATATCGGGGGCTTCTCCTACCACAGCAACATTTGCCTGGCGCTCCGTTAAAATGGGATACAGGTTATCCACCACTTCTTCCACAATGGTTTTCATATTAATGCGCGTCATTTGGTCGGGCTGCGCTGTGGTTCCCTGAATTTTTTCGAGCGTGATAAGGTCTTTCGTAAGGTTGGTAAGGCGCTGCGACTCGCGCACAATAGTGGCGCAAAAACGCTCATGCATCTCAGGCGGAAGGTCGGGGTCTTGCAGCATTTCGGCATTGCCGCGAATAGCAGTAAGAGGAGTGCGCAGCTCATGGGCAACGTCGCTAATGAATTCCCCTTGACGCTTTTCACGCACCGCAAGCTCTTTTTGACGAACGTTTGCGTATTGCGCCAGCTCTTCCAGGCAATCGGCAAGCTCGTCGGCTTCTTGCAAACGGCCACGCTGCGTGAACACAAACGCGGTACCTTCCTTGCGGTCGCGCACTTTTTGGGCAAGCTCGCGCAGTGGCTCGGTAAGAAAGTGGCCAATCACATACGCCAGCAAAAACGTAACGGCACCAACGGGAATAATCCACTCAAACAGCGCCATGGTCATAGGAACCCCATGCACAAAGTGGTTCAGATAAATGGCAATGCTTGTGGCGAAAAGTGCCAGTAAGGTAGAAAGAACCGCAAAGTAAAAGCGCAGGTTATTCATAAGATTTCCTTGCTTTCTACGCTGCGTTGTTATTGCTTAAAGCGGTATCCGTAGCCGCGCACGGTTTCCACCAAAGCGGGGTCATAACCAGCTGCTTCAATTTTGTCACGCAGGCGCTTGATGTGGGTGTCTACCGTTTTTGTTTCCGTTAAGTACTCCCAGCCCCAGGCGTCGCGCAGCAAATCTTCGCGCGAAACCACTTTTCCGGCGTTCTTCATAAGCGCCGCCAAAAGCTCGAATTCGCGCGGCGTAAGCTCAATGGCACCTTTGTCGCCGGTGGCGGTGTGGGCGCTTTCATCAAGCGTAATGCCGCTTGCCACAATAACGCCCGCGCCAAAACCGTTGTCGCTTGCATTGGCGCGACGCAACAGCGCACGAACGCGCGCAATAAACTCTCGCACGCCAAACGGTTTGGCCAGGTAGTCATCGCCACCAATTTCCAAGCCAACTACCTTGTCAAGCTCGGTATCGCGCGCTGAAAGGAACAAAACCGGCGCCGAGGAAAGCGATCGAATGCGCCGACACAGCTCATACCCATCGATGCCCGGCAGCATAATATCAAGCACAAACAGGTCGTACTGTTTCTCTTTTGCCAGGGCAAGCGCCTTTTCGCCATTATCTACAACGTCGGCAATATAGCCCTCTTTTCGCAGGGCGTATCCCACAAATTCAGTGATAGAGGCCTCATCATCTACTACCAAAATACGCGTTTGTTTGTCGCTCATGTTTCCTCTTTTCTATTTCTTAGGTCACGAACGGTTTTCTGCTTTCGCATGCTTGTTTATAGGCGCGCTCGTTTATAATAAGGCGCGTTTACGCAGCAAGGCAAACGGGTGCAGCCGCAAAACGCCGCGTCGCAGTGCGCTCACAGCCGCACCGCATCGCGCTACGTCGCGTCACACTACGCCGCAAAACGCCGCAGTGCGCCCGCATGTTTTTGCACTACGTAAAATATACCTAGTTTATCAGCGCAGACAAAGGTTGTCACAATTATGTTACTTACTGTTGACGTGGGGAATACTCACACCGTTATTGGTGGATATGAATATGGTGAAGAAGTGGAGCGCGCCGCAAGCAACGCTGGCGCCAGCAGCGCGAGCGGCACCGGCAGCGCAAGTGACACCGCCTCTTCCCCTTCTTTACGTTTTATATGGCGCATGGCAACAAACAAAAAGCAAACCGAAGACGAAATTCGCGCCACCTTAAGCTCTATGTTTTTTGCGCAGCACCTGGATTGCTCGTGCGTATCGGGCGTGGCGCTTGCTTCAGTGGTGCCGCAGCTTTCCATGGCGTGGAAGCGTGTGT
>CAVDDP010000070.1:0-5456 GCA_963607695.1 Hallerella sp. | reverse complement strand
GAATTTGAGCCCGTGGCTTTCGCGCTGCGAAGTGGGCGACATTCACAACATTGCTATCAGCCACGGCGAAGGCCGCTTTGTGGTGGCTCCCGAGCTGCTTGAGCAGTTGAAAGCGGCGGGGCAAATTGCCACGCAGTACGTGGATGAGCAGGGCACACCTTCTATGGATTGGAACGTGAACCCCAATGGTTCTGTGCTGGCAATTGAGGGCATTACCAGCCCCGATGGCCGCGTGCTGGGCAAAATGGGGCACTCTGAGCGCGCGGGTGCCGGCTTGTACCAAAACGTTTCGGGCAACAACTTCCAGCCGCTCATCGAAGGCGGCGTGAGCTACTTCGCGTAAAGCGGCTGCTGTAACGCACCTGTGCAGTCTCGCGCAGGTGTCTCATTTCACACAATAAGGGGAAGGGGAAGGCGCCACCGCCTTCCCCTTCCCCTTACCAGCACTGGCGCCGCGCCGCCACCGCCCAAGCGCGCCACCGCGCCACCGCGCCATCGCCACCGCGCCAGCACCGCGGCTCAAGCGTGCCACCGCCTTCCCCTTCCCCTTATTCCACCAAAATGCCGCTAACGGAGCCGTGCCTACCGCCCGCGGCCGCAAAACTGTTTTCGGCTTGTTTCCAAATTGTCAGATGTTCATACTTTCCCCCCGTATTATTCATTACCTTCCTGTGAAGCGTTTTGAACCCCAACGTGAATCGCACTTGCGAATTCGCGGGAGACAGATCGTGGAGGAAGCTCTGGAGAACTCTTGAATGAGTGCCGAAGGTGCAAGGTATGCCAGCGCCGCATGGAAGCTGCCGCATTGGCGCAGCGCGCGGGCTGCCGAATCTCTCAGGCCAAAGGACAGAGCTAGGGTGACTGTGGGGCGTTTGTGCCCGCCCATCCCTCTTCAGAGACGAACCGCAGTTAGCGCTGCAAGAAAGAAGGGATTGTGGAGGCAGCAGCACTTGAGGTAGTCTCAACTATCAACGGATATCTATCCAACTACGTATTGCTTATTTTGCTGATAGGAACAGGTTTGTTCTTTACTATCCGCACGCGATTCATTCAGTTTCGCTGTTTTGGCGAAGGCTGGAAACGCGTATTTGGCGGCTTTTCGCTTCGCGGTGGTAAGCAAGAAAGCGGCATGAGCTCGTTTCAGGCACTGGCAACCGCCATTGCCGCACAGGTAGGCACCGGAAACATTGTTGGTGCTTGTGGCGCCATTATTACCGGAGGCCCCGGCGCCATTTTCTGGATGTGGATTATTGCGCTTTTGGGTATGGCAACCAACTATGCCGAAGCGGTTTTGGCGCAAATGACCAAAACGGTTGACGAAGAAGGAAACGTTCACGGCGGCCCGGTGTATTACATTCGAACCGCATTCAAGGGCGGTTTTGGAAAGTTCCTGGCAGGGTTCTTTGCCGTAGCCATTATTTTGTCACTGGGATTCATGGGATGCATGGTTCAGTCAAACTCCATTGCTTCTACCATGAGCACGGCATTTGGCATTGACACCTGGATCATTGGTATTGCCGTTGCCATTCTTGCTGGTATTGTTTTTGTGGGTGGCGTTTCTCGTATTGCTTCTGTTACCGAGAAGCTGGTGCCTTTAATGGCTGCAATTTACCTGATTGGCGGCATTGTTATTCTGTGCACCCGCTTGGATGCTATTCCGGCAACGTTTGCGCTTATCTTCCAATGCGCCTTTAATCCCGAGGCTTACTTCGGTGGTGCCGTTGGTGGCATCATTGCCGCTATGACGCAAGGTGCCAAGCGCGGATTGTTCTCCAACGAAGCTGGTATGGGTTCTACCCCGCATGCTCACGCGCAAGCTAACGTGAAAGATCCGCACGAGCAGGGCGTTGTTGCTTTCATCGGTGTTTTCGTAGACACTATTATTGTAGTAAGCATGACCGCTTTGGTTGTTATCTCTGCCGTGTATGTGCAAGACGGCGCCATCAACACCGATGCGTATGGCCTGATTGGCTCGCTGGGCCTGGACAAAACGAACATGGCGCAATACGCGTTTGGCACCATGTTTGGCTCGGGCTTTGGCAATGTGTTCGTTGCTATTTGCTTGTTCTTCTTCGCATTCAGCACTATTTTGAGCTGGAACTTGTTTGCAAAGATTAACTTTGTGTACCTGTTTGGCAAAAAAGCGCTGCCTATTTTCTCAATTCTGGCTATTGCGTTTGTGTTCCTGGGTTCCATTTTGTCAAACGACCTTGTTTGGGAATTGCAAGACATGTTTAACCAGCTTATGGTTTTGCCAAACGTAATTGCCCTGATTGCTATGTCGGGCGCGGTGGTAACGTGTGCAAAGGCTCATGGCGGCAAGAAAAAAGCCGCGGAGCTTACCGATGCCGATGCCGCAGCAAATGAGTAGCATGCAACGGGTTTTTAAAAACATTCAGCAAGGGAAGGGGAAGGCGCTTCTGCCTTCCCTTGTTGCGTTATTGCTGGCGCTTTGTTTGTGCGTGTTGCCGGCGTGCTCGGCGGCGGGCGGCGCTGCCGGGAGCGGTTCGAGTGGTTCGAGCGCAGCGGCCAGCGCCAGCGCTTCGGGGGCGGCGGGCAGCGCCAGCGCCGACTCCGCGCAAAGCGTTTCCGTGACGCGCGACGGCACGTATACCGACAAAGACCACGTTGCTGCCTACATTCACGAATACGGCAAGCTGCCCAGCAACTTCATTTCCAAAACAAAAGCGAAAAAGGCTGGCTGGGATTCTGAAAGTGGCAATTTGTGGGATGTTTGCCCTGGTAAAAGCATTGGCGGTGGCACCTTCTACAACGATGATGGCTTGCTTCCTGAAAAAAGCGGACGCACCTGGAAAGAGTGCGACATAGACTACGAAGGCGGATACCGCGGTGCAAAACGCATTTGCTACTCCAGCGATGGTCTTATCTACTATACCAGTGACCACTATCAATCTTTCACGCAACTCTACTAGGGAAATCACATGCGCGAACTGATATTTCATGAACATGATTTTTGCTCGGTGGAGCAGCTTCATCAATTTCTCAAGCGTGAACTGCAATTTCCTGCGCATTATGGCGAAAATTTCGCTGCGCTTTCCGATTGTCTGGGTGACATAAGCCAGCCCACGCGCCTGGTGGTGTACCGCGATAATTCCGTGGCTCAGCCGTGGTTTGACAAGGCATGCGCCGTTATGGGGCGCGCTTCCCTTGAGAACCCTTCCCTTGAAGCGCACTTTAAATAGTAAGAAGCAGCAGGAAGCCACCCGTTATGAAACTTCGCCTTGATAAATATTTAGCCGATATGGGTTTAGGCTCGCGCGCAAACGTGAAAAAGCTGGTGCGAGCAGGCGAAATATACGTTAATGGCTGGCGGGTGCGTACACCCGATACCAAGGTAGACCCGCAGGTCGATGTGGTGGAGCGCAATCATGAACGCATTGAGTATGTGACGTTTGAGTACTGGATGCTGAACAAGCCGGCAGGCGTGGTTAGTGCCACGCGCGATGACGGCTCAGAGACGGTGGTGGATTTGCTGCGCGGTGCTCATCGCAAAGATTTGTTTCCGGTGGGGCGGCTTGATAAGGACACCGTGGGGCTTTTGCTCATTACGAACGATGGCCAGTTGGCACATAAGCTTTTGACTCCGGGTAAACATGTGAGTAAGGTGTATTTTGCACGGCTTGAACACAGGGCAACGGCGGATGATATCCAGGCGTTCGCGCAGGGTATCGACATTGGCGATAGTGCGCCCACGCTTCCTGCGCAGCTGGAAATTCTGGACCCGGCGCACGCGAATGAAGTTCACGTAACGCTTCACGAGGGGCGCTATCATCAGGTAAAACGCATGTTTGAGGCGCGCGGCAACAAGGTGGAATACTTAAAGCGCATTGCCATGGGCACGCTGGTGCTTGACCCTGCGCTTGGTGAAGGCGAAAGCAGGCCGCTTACGGAGCAGGAGTTGGAATGTCTGTTATAGTGTATTTGTTGTTGGGAACTTTGGGTGGCGTAGCCGGCGCTGTTCAAGGCCCGGTTAATGGCGCACTGGGGCGCCGCATTGGCCCTTTGCAGGCAACACTTATTTCTTTCAGCGGCGCGCTTATCATTGTGATTTGCATAAATGTTGTGTATGTGCTGTTCAGCGGGCAGCCGTATGGTCTTGCGCGTGTGAATGAGTGCGAGCCGTGGATGCTTTTGGGCGGCCCCGAGGGCGCTCTTTTTGTATTGGGTGCTGCCGCGTGTACGCCGCGCTTGGGCGTGGCGCTTACGGCAACGCTTGCCACGTTGGGGCAAATGACGTCGTGCTTGCTCATAGATGCATTTGGTCTGTTGGGAACCACGGCGGTTCCTACCAACCCTTTTCGTGTTACGGGCATTCTCATTTTTGTGGTGGGGGTAGCGCTTGTACACCACGGGCAGGTTCTACAGCGTCGCAAAGAAGCGGAAGAAGCAGGGGAAGGCGCTGGTGTTGGTGCCGCCGCGCCTGCTGCGGGGTGCGCGTCCAGCGCAGCGCAGTCGCCTGCAAGCACGAATGAACAGGCACAATCCAAGAAAAAGCCTGTTGCGTTCTATATATGCTTCATGTTTGTCTGCGGCGTTGTTTCAGGTATTCAACTTCCTACCAATGTGGCATTACAAACCCGCATTGGCTTGTTTGAGGCGCTTCTCTTCCACTTTCTTTTTGGCACTTTATGCATTTTGGCTTTCGTTCTTATTACGCAAAAGGGAAAGCTCAATTCTCTTTCAGGCATTGCCCCGTGGAAAATGACCGGTGGCGTTTTTGGTGTTATAGGCCTTCCCATCATGATTTTTGTTACGCCCGTGGTAGGCACGGCGCTTAATTCAGCGCTTCAGGCGCTGGGGCAACTTGCTGGTGGCTTGCTTATCGACGGCCGCGGGCTCTTACAAGTGCGCAAAGTTCCTTTGAACGCATGGCGCGTAGTAGGCGTTTGCGTGCTGGTAATAAGTATCATCTTGGTTGCCATCGGCCGCATGGTCTAGCGGCTTTTGGTGAACAACGAACAGTTGCAGTTCCCGTGCAACCTGTCGTTTGCTACACATTCCGCATGCTTCGTATACTTCACCAAACTTTATGCTGAAATCACCTCATCGGTTTCCTCATAGGGCAAACCATGCTCGTAGATATATTCCGGTGCTATATCGATATCGCCGTTATCCCAGCTTACAAGGCCATGCTCAACATTTAGGTTTAAGAAATACTTTCATTTTGCAATGGTTTAAAAACAGGCTCCGTAAGCGTTGTGGTATCAATAAGTTTCTTTTCGCCTGTTGAGAACAAGCAGATTTTCATCAACATGCTAGGAAATTAGCTGGAATAAAAAATTGCCAAAAAGTGCTAAGTTTCGGGAACTTTGCGTAAATTTTGGGCTGATTTTTGGCTTTAGAAGAACATCGCAAAAGTTGTCAAAGCTCTGAACTGCGTAAACGTTAAGCCGCCTATTTCTTCTCCTAGATTTTTTACGCAAAGTTTCGAAAAC
>CAVDDP010000069.1:0-3014 GCA_963607695.1 Hallerella sp. | reverse complement strand
TAAACAGAATTATAGAAAGTAAAACCGCTATGCAACAACGTTCCATTGAAACAAAACGAAAAATACTTAGTGCTTGTGTTCAGTTGTTTTTAGAGCAGGGCTACAAAGAGACTACGGTTACTCAAATTATTGAACACGCAGGCGTTGCCCGTGGCAGTTATCAAAATCTTTTTCCTGCAAAGGAAGACGTGCTGCTTGAGCTGGTGGGAACAATGTTTAATGGTCAGTTTGACATGGCGGGAAAGCTTACGGAGCAAAACCTTCCCCCTGTTTATTTATATGCGGTGGAAACAGCTATTCAACTTACGCTTGCGGAACTCAATGAAAACCTGCGTAAGCTTTATATAGAGGCTTATACGCTTCCCCATACTTCAGAGTATATTTTTGAGCACACTACCGAAAAGCTCAGCATGATTTTTGGCTCGTATTTGCCGGACTATTCGCAGAGCGATTTTTATGAGATAGAAATTGGCACTTCAGGGATTATGCGCAATTACATGGTAAAAAAGTGCGACATCCATTTTTCCCTTGAGGCAAAGTTGCGTCGGTTTTTGTTGGCGTCGTTGCGTGTGTGCACGGTGCCTGAAAACGAGATAGAAGAAGTGCTTGCGTTTATTCAGGGAATTGACATTAAAGCGGCGGCAACGCAGGTAATGCACGAGCTGTTCAGCATGCTGGAGATGAAGTACAACTTTAAGCTGTCGGAAAACGCGCTTGCCAAGGAAGAAGCGTAAGACGCGCGGCGCCAACCCCTTCCCCTGTTTTATCCCCTGAGCGTAAATTGTTTGTTTCGTTATCGGATTTACGGAAAAGCGCTTACTAAATTGGCGCATAATAGCGGGGTTTACTGAATACCAAGGAGATGAAAATCATGGAAAAAAAGAATCTTGATTGGGGCAACCTTTCGTTTGCGTATATGCCCACCGATTACAGCTACGTGTGCAATTACAAGAACGGCGCGTGGGAAGAAGGCTGCCTGACCAGCGATCATACCATTACGGTTTCAGAGTGCGGCGGCATTTTTCACTACTGCCAAGAGGTTTTTGAGGGCTTGAAGGCCTACACCACCAAAGACGGGCGCATTGTGTGTTTCCGCCCCGATCTGAACGCGGCGCGCATGGCAGATTCTGCGCGCAGGTTGTGCATGCCGGCGTTCCCCGAGGATAAATTTGTAGAAGCCGTGAAGCAGGTTGTTGCGGCGAACGCTGCGTGGGTGCCACCGTATGGGTCGGGCGCTACGTTGTACATTCGCCCCTTTATGATTGCAACGGGCGAGGTCATTGGCGTAAAACCTGCCGATGAGTATCAGTTCCGCATTTTGGTAACGCCCGTTGGCCCGTACTTCAAGGGCGGCGACACCTCGGTTGAGGTGACCATTCCTGATTACGACCGTGCGGCTCCTCATGGCACGGGTAACATTAAGGCGGGCTTGAATTACGCCATGAGTTTGTTCCCATATGAAAAGGCTCACGAAGCGGGCTTTTCCGAGAACATGTATCTTGACTCTGCCACGCGTACTTACGTTGAGGAAACGGGCGGCGCGAACGTGATCTTCGTGAACAAGGCGGGCGATTTGGTAGTGCCAAAATCGGCCACGGATTCTATTTTGCCTTCAATTACGCGCAGGTCATTGGTAGCATTAGGGCGTGATGTGTTGAAGCTGAACGTGGATGAGCGCCCCGTGAAGTTCCAGGAAGTTATTGATGGCGAATTTGTTGAGTGCGGTTTGTGTGGCACTGCTGCCGTTATTAGCCCCGTGGCGCGTGTGGCAAAAGAAGGCTTCTGCGACGTGACCTTCCCCGAAACCGCCAATGGTTGTGGCCCGGTTTTGAAGAAGCTGCGCGAAACGCTTGCAGGCATTCAGGCATGCGATGTGGAAGGCCCCGAAGGCTGGGTTGTGGAGATTCTCCCTGCTGAATAGAGCGCGTTTGCAGATTAAGAGCTGATTATTAGCTAATAAGCCGATTAGCAGCTGTTGATTGTTGTTGATTATCAAAATGAAACCCAAGGCAGGTAAGATGCCTTGGGTTTTTTAATGCAGCATAACGCAAATTTATAAGGCGCGGGAAAGCAAGACAGGTGCAAGGCATGGTATTATGAGCGGCATGTGTGAAAATAAGACATACGATGTGATTGTGGTAGGTGGCGGTGCAGCCGGGTTGGCTGCCGCCATTTCTGCTGCGAACGTTTTCCCCTGTTTGAATGTTGCCGTTTTTGAGGCAGACGAACGCGTGGGGCGCTCGATTTTAGCAACGGGAAACGGCCGCTGCAATTTTTCGAATGCCCATATTTCGCCCGAGGTGTATAGAAACGCGCCATTTGTAAGTGAAGTTTTTGCGGCGTTAGAGCGCGTTGCGCCTTGGGGGCAGGGCGGCGCAACGGGCGGCGAAAACGGCGGCGAAAATGGCAGCGCAACGGGCGGCGAAGCGAGCGGCGAAAACGGCAGCGCAAACGCCAGCGCAACGGGCGGCGAAAATGGCAGCCAGAAAAATGCCGTTCTTGCCTTTTTCTCATGGTTGGGGCTTATGTGGCGCGAAGAGGCGCAAGGCCGCCTTTTTCCTGTAACGGGTAAAGCTTCAACGGTGCTTGATGTATTGCGTGCAGCGGTTCGTGCGCTGGGAGTACAAGAGTGCTGCAATACGCGCGTGCAAAGCATTGAGCCACCGCGTGCGCCCGGAAAGCCCTATACGTTGCGCCTGGCAGATGGCGCATTTGCACGGGCGCAGGCCGTTGTTTGCGCTGTTGGCGGTGCGGTTGCGCGCCAGCTTCTTCCCGATGATTTAGCATTTGCGGCACCGGTTCCCGTGCTTGGCCCTTTGCGCACGGAAACAAGCGATATTCGTGGCTTGGACAATATTCGTGTTCGTTGCAATGTTTCGCTTGAGCGCAATAAGGCGGTTATTGCGCACGAGAGCGGTGAGGTGCTTTTCCGCAAGTATGGGCTTTCGGGCATTGCCATTTTTAATGTGTCGCGGCATGCACAGCCGGGTGATGTAGTGGCGCTTGATTTGTTT
>CAVDDP010000068.1:0-5405 GCA_963607695.1 Hallerella sp. | reverse complement strand
GCACCACGTTCCCCGCTATAAATTTCCGGTGAAAATCACCATAGGCATAAGCGGTGCAGTCGGCTGCAATCAGCAAATGGGCGCCCGCAAAAACAGGGGCATTAAGGGGAGCCAGCTTAATTTGTACCGGCCAGTTGTGAAGCTGCGAGGCAAGGGGTAGTGCAGGGGAAGCATTCGCGCCGCCTTGTTCACTAGCAGCTTGTGCGGCTGCAAGTGCTTGCTGATTTGCCTTTACCGCTGCTTCATCGTAATCAGCCGCTTCGCGCTGCTCAAAGCTAATAGCACCGGTGGGGCACGCAGGAAGGCAATCGCCTAAGCCATCGCAATAATCATCGCGAAGAAGCGTTGCTTTTCCGTCTATCATGCCAATGGCGTTTTCGTGGCAAGCGTTGGCGCAGGCGCCACATCCGTTGCAAAGATCTTGGTTGATATGAATAATCTGACGAATCATAAAAACTCCTTTTGCTCAAGCTTCTGTGTCTCTCTTTGATTTTTGCTATTATACCCGCCTGTTTTGCTGCGCTATGCGGGCATTTGGTAAGTTTCATGATTTACTTTATCTCTAAGATACTATCGTAAAGTTTGAGACAATGCTGAAATTTACTACTTTCAAAAAATGCCATGTAACGTACAGAAAAAATTTTTAACTGTCCCAAATTAATCCCATGCTCAAAAAGGCACCATTCTATTATGCACAAAGAAAGAAAGCGTGCGCGCAAAAGCCATTTGCACTCAGGGCCTTTTCGCGCTCGTTGTTTGCATACCGTAAGGAGCCGTGCTATGTTAGAGGTAATTGGATTAATGATACTGCTCATTTTGCTTACTGCCGCTTTTCCTGTTTTTGTGGTGGTACACGCGTATCTTTGTGTTCGCACGTCGTTTGAAAACGCCAATGAAACGCCTCACTATGCGCAACTCCCGTAATTTTTCGCTGGTAAACCACCAGGGCTGCGCCGCCCCATGCGTTTGCTCTTATTTTGTGAGGTATACTCAGTTCTAACGTTTACTACCACCAAATTTGAAGCACGCATCGTTCACCAGGCTGCAGGGAAAGTTTTAACTACGTTGGAAATTCATTGCGAAAACAACTGCAACAACAACGCGAGCGCACCCATTCAGGGTGCCCCGTTCTTTTCTATTGTTATGCCGTGCTACCAGGCGCAAGATTGCATAGAGCGGGCACTTGAATGCGTACAGGCGCAAACGTTTGCAGATTGGGAGCTTATTGTAGTAGATGATTGTTCGCCCGATTCATCAGGGGAAATTGCGGAAGAGTTCGCACAGCGCGACCAGCGCATTAAAGTTGTTCATCATGGCGAAAACAAAGGGCTTGCCGCCGCGCGCAACACAGGCATTTCGCAGGCGCGCGGGCACTATGTGTGGATGCCCGATGCCGATGACACCTATGATAAGGACTTACTCGAAAGCGTGTACGCGGCAATTCTTCAGGCCGGCAACATAGACATTGTTCTTTTTGGCCATACCGAAGAGTACTACAACGAAAACGGCACTTTTTTGTACTCGCACCAGCTGCCTTTGCAGCCGGGTACCTATGACAACCCAGAAACGTGGCACTCAAAAGTGGTTGAATTTGAGCGCACCACCCATTATGGTTACGCGTGGAACAAAATATATAAACTCTCACGCACGCGAGCGCTTGACCTTTCCTTTGAACAGGTAAAACTCATAGAAGACATCAGCTTTAACGTTGCGTATTTTCAGGATGCGCAATCACTTGCCGTCATAGCTGGCACGCCTTATCACTACACCAAACGGCAAGGAAAAAGCTTAACGAACGCCAACGATTACTCATCACGCGAATATCTTGCGCTTCATCAGCAGCGCATCCGCCTTCTTTATAATCAGTTGGAAAGTTGGAATGTGCTTGACAGCGCAGCGCGCTCAACGTTGGGTGCGCTTTATGGCCGCTATGTGTTATCTGCTTTGGAGCGCCAGTGCAGTACGCAGGAAAACCTTACGCACAAAGAGCGCCGTGCGCGTTGTAAAAAACTCTATGAAGATGCACTTTTTGGGGAACTCATAGAGTACGCCCACGCCCAAAGCGCGCCACTGAAAGTGTGCCTTTTCGTACTCAAAACGCGCAACATTACGGCAATCCTTGCGCTGGCGCGCATCATTCATTTTGCGCACGTCTATGCCTACCCGTTGTTCACTCGCGCGCGGTCGGAAAGATAGGAAGGCAGAAGTCTATGACGCAACCCGTTACGCACCCCGTTTTGAGTATTGTTGTTCCAGCCTATAACGTAGAAACATGCCTTGAGCAAAGCCTGCGCAGCTATTGCGATGAGCAGCTTGCGGGCGCGCTTCAAGTTATTGTGGTAAACGATGGCTCAACCGATGCCACACAAGCTATCGCAGAAACATTTGTTCAAACGAACCCCAGCATATTCACGCTTATCAACAAGGAAAACGGCGGGCACGGCTCTGCTATAAATGCCGGTTTTCAAGCTGCCACGGGGAAGTACTTTCGCGTTATCGACGCAGATGATTGGGTAGATACCCAAAACCTGGTGCATTTTTGCCACAAGCTTCAATCCATTGAAACAAACATTGTGGTAGATACCAAATGTGAAGTAAATGCACAAACGGGCGCGCGCACAACTTTTCCCCTTCCTGGTTGTTTTACGCAAAACGAAGCGTTGGCGTTTGAGCAGGTTTGCATGCACGAAGAGCTGTGCACCTACCTTATGATTCACACTCTCACGCTTAAGCGCAGCTACCTTGCGCAAATTGGGGTAAACCTTTTGGAGCACACGTTTTACGAGGACTTTCAATTTGTGGTTGAGTCAACCATGAGCGCGCAAAACATTTGTTTTCTGGATATCAATGTGTATCAGTATGCGGTGGGAAACCCGCAGCAAAGTGTGGCGGACAGCAATTATGTTCAAAAATGGGAAGACCATACGCGCGTAACAAAAGCCCTGTTGGAGCTTTATGAAAGCAAGAAAGGCTCTTTTGGAGAAGAATCAGCGCGCCTTCAGTATCTGCTGCGCCGCTGTGTTCTTTTGTGCAACACACACTACAACATTGCGCTTATCTTTGATAAAGACAGGCGCCGGGGTTTGCGCCGTGCAAAGGAATTTCACGGCTTTTTGCAAGAGAAGCACCCCACTATTGCAAAGCACACAAACACACGTTACCACAAAGCGCTGCTGCTTCACTATGCGGGCGTTAACAGCCAGGAACAGCTGAATAAGCTGCGCAAATAGCAAACAGCGCACCTTGTTTCAAAGAAAATGCTGATTGCTTAGGTGCCCGTGCCCAAAACATTTCCTGCACAAAACGCGCCAGGCGCACGCACACTTCCTAATTGCTTTCGCCTAATTCCTGATACGCTTTGCAAACCTCTTCTGCTTTGCCTTTCATGCAAATGCGCCCGTTATCTATCCAAATGGCTTTATTGCAAAGGCGCGAGATTTGCTCGTTGTTGTGTGAAACAATAAGCACGGTTACGCCATGGTTGGTAATAAGGTTGGCTATGCGCTCTTCGCACTTGCGCTGAAACAGAAAATCGCCCACCGAAAGTACTTCATCCACAATCAGAATATCAGGCACAATAACAGTTGCAATGGCAAATGCAATGCGTGCCACCATGCCCGAAGAATAGTTTTTAAGCGGCATTCCTAAAAACTCTTCAACTTCAGCAAAGCTCACAATTTCGTTAAAGTGCTGGTCAATGAACTTTTTTGAATACCCCAAAAGGGCGCCGTTCAGGTAAATGTTTTCGCGCGCCGTAAGCTCAAAGTCAAAACCGGCGCCCAGTTCAATAAGGGGCGCAATGTTGCCGTGAACAGTACAAGAGCCTTCCGTTGGGTCAAGCACACCCGCAACAATTTTAAGCAGGGTAGATTTCCCTGATCCGTTTTTGCCCAGAATGCCATAGACATCGCCTTTGCGCACTTCAAAACTCACGTTATCAAGGGCGCGCAGCTCTTTAAAGCGAAGTTCATGTTTTGCCAGCGCAATGGCGTATTCTTTAAGGCTGTTCAGCTGCTCGTTTGCGCAGTTAAAAACCATAGAGATGTTGTTGACGCTAATCATCACCGGTGCGTCGGGCGCCGTGTTGCTGGCTGTAGTTGCGCCATCGGGCGTCTTACCCGTTTCAAGAGTGCTACTTGACGCCGCGCCGGCATCTTCGCCTGCGGTAACGCCAACCGCGCCGGCACCTTCACCTGCACTGTTGGCCACCGTGCCAGCGTCTTCCCCTGTTTGCTCGTCGCGAGAAAAAGTAGCTATGTTAAGTGCATCGGGCATGTATGTTCCTTCTTACACGTAAAGCACGAATTTCTTTTCGTTTGCCTTAAATACCAAAAGCCCCACGAAAAACGTGATAAGCGCTATGCCCAAACAAGCCAGGTTTTCGGTTGCACCGGGAATAGTGCCGCTCATGGCAATAGAGCGAAAGTAGCTTACGTAATGATACATGGGGTTGAACGCTTCTGCCGTTTGCATCCATTCGGGCAAAATGCTGAAAGGGTAAAACAAAGGGGTGGCGTAGGTCCATGCCGTGAGTACCACGCCCCATAGATGGCAAATGTCGCGGAAGAAAACTGCCAAGGTGGAAAGAAGAAGGCTTAAACCTAAGCTGAAAAGCAGCACGTAGATAAGCAGCACGGGCATCATAAGCAGGCTGGGCGAGGGAACTATGCGAAAATACACCATAACAAGGGCAACAGCAATAAGTGATATTGCAAAATTCACCAGCTGGAACAGCACTTTTTCCAACGGGAAAATAATTTTGTCAATGCGAATCTTTTTGATAAGCGGCGCAGAATCGGTAATGGAAACCATTGCCGAATTGGTGGAATCGGCCATATAGGAGAACAATACGTTTCCCAAAATTAAGTACAGCGGAAAGTTTTCTATGTCGCCATCAAACTTGAGGATATTGCTAAAAACCGCAACCAGCACACACATCATGAGAAGGGGGTTTAAGATAGACCACAAAACGCCAAGAATGCTGCGTCTGTATTTAAGCTTGAAGTCTTTCGACACCAGCGTTGCAACAATAAACCAATTGCGCTTTGTGTTGGTATATGTTGCGTTTTCTGCCATGCGTTGTGTTCCTTAGTTTTCCTTAGTTTTCCTGAGCGCGTTTCTTTACCAAGTTCCTTTAACGTGCTTCTTCAGCGTGCTTTCCTTGGGGGTTCCTTGCCGCTTTCCTTAGCGGTTTGCCTTCAAATGCGCAAAAAGCCAAATGCAATGCCGGTGAACCCATGAAATTATACGGCCTTCTGCAAGCGCAAGCCGTACGTTTTCATGCCGCAAAGGAAAAAGCATTATGCGCATCATAAGGCTTTGGGGGCGCGTCAGCGCAAGAGCCTCTTTCGCATTTGAGCCGGTTATCATGCGTGCAACTTCTTCGCGTTTTTCTTCTTCCGAAA
>CAVDDP010000067.1:0-4335 GCA_963607695.1 Hallerella sp. | reverse complement strand
GAAACATACTTGCCCATAATGCGCTTGTCGGAGCTAATAAGCGCCATAAACACCAAAAGCACGGGCAGAATAACACCGCATACGAACTGGGAAAACAGCATAACCGACATCAAATTAACGCCGGGAATTAAAACTATCAACGCCGAGAAAATAATCACAAACGTGAGAATGCCCTTAAAAATGGGCGCTTCTTTCCACGCGAAATCTACGCCGGCTTCCCAACCGAACGCTTCGCAAATAACAAAAGCGGTAGTAAGCGGTAAAACGCACGCTGCCAAAAACGAAGCTCCTATCAGGCCAATTGCGAAAAGCATTTGAGCATACGGGCCGGCAAAGGGCTCCAAGGCGCGGGCAGCATCGGCAGCGCTGTCAATGGAAATGCCTTCAGGATACAAAACCGCACCCGTGGTTACCACAATAAACCACGCAACAAGGCACGCCGCCACCGTACCTGAAATGGCATCCACCTTCATGGGCAACGCGTCTTCTACGCCCATGCCTTTTTCTACCACATTGCTTTGCATGTTGAAAATCATCCAGGGCGCAATGGTGGTACCAACCATGGCAATCATGAGCGAAATGTAGCTGGAATCGTTCAGCAGCACGGGCGACACGGTGCTCACCAGCGCTTCTGACCAGTTGGGTTGCGCCATAACAGCGGCAATCACATACGTAATGAACACCAGCGAGATTATCAGGAACACGCGCTCCACGCGCTTGTAGCTGCCGCCAACCACCAACAGCCACACCACCAGCGCCGCCACCGGAACCGTTATGTATTTGGAAACGCCAAACATTTCCATGCCGCTTGCAATGCCGGCGAACTGAGAAATAATGGTTGCCACGTTACCAATAAGAAGCGCAATCATAGCAAGAGCAGTCAGGCGAATGCCAAAGCGCTCGCGGATAAGCGCAGCGTAGCCTTTGCCCGTTACCGCTCCCATGCGGCTTGCCGTAAGCTGCACCACCACCAAAAGAATGCACATAATGGGAAGCGCCCACAGCGTTTTGTAGCCAAAAAGCGCACCTACCTGCGAATACGTTGCAATACCACCGGCGTCGTTTCCCGCCATGGCCGTAATAATTCCCGGCCCCATGGCAGCAAACACCACCATAAGCTTTGACTTTTTGCGCGGCTCTTTCTTTGTTTCGCCCGCGCTGCCAGCGGCGCCCGTTGCCGTTGCCAGCTGGGTAAGCTCTTCATCCTTCATAACCATGGTTTAGCTCCAGGGGTAATGCAAAACTTGCAACAAAACAATGGTGTACAGCGCCAAAAACGCCAGAGAGCCCAGCACAATGCCCAGTATCACGCCAGGCTTGTACTTTCGCTCTGCCACATCATCTTCCACGGCATCCCATGCGTCGTCGGTGGTAACAATGCCCAGAATGCAGCCCGTTTCATCCACCACGGGCACTGCCGTTAAGTTGTACTTGAAAATGGTTTCTACTACGTCGTCTTCCGTGGCGTCGGGCGATACAGAAATTACCTCGTCAAACATCACATCGTGCATGCGCTTTGTCTCGGGCGCCAAAACCAGCGTGCGAAGCGACGCCACACCCACCAGCTTTTCGTATTCGTTGCACACGTACACGTGGTGAACGGAAGGATGGTCTTCAGGCAACGCACGCAAAAGCTCAATGGTGTCGTGCACCGTGTCATCTTCGTGAACCTGCACAAACTGCGGGGTCATCATGCCGCCTGCCGTGCCGTCTTTGTAGCCCAAAAGCTCGCGAATATCTTCCGCTTCTTCCACGCCCATCAGGCGCAACAGCGTTTCGGCCTTCTCATACGACAAATCACGCACAATATCGGCGGCTTCATCGGGGTCCATCTTTGCCAACATTACGGAAGCCTGCGCATCGGGCAAATCGTCAATGAATTCTGCCTGATACTCATCTTCCATTTCCGAAATGGCCTCGGACGCCTGGTTCATATCCAAGTGCTTGAACACGTTAGCGCGCTGAGCAGGGTCTAGCTGCTCCAGAATGTCTGCCACATCGGCAGGGTGCAGCTCATCCAGGCGCTTGTGCGTCATAGAAAGCTGCACTTCAGACAAGTCGCGGTCCAGCAAATCCATGTAATTCCAGGCAATAATCTGCTCGTCAATGGGGTGCCCCAGCGCTTTTGCCACCGCCACCACGGCGCGCTCAAGAACCGGATGAAGCCCGCGCAAAATACCGCGAACGCCCACTTCAGCACCCAAAAGGCGCAGCTGACTGCCCGATTCCGAAAGCTTTAAGTCGTTTACGCGAACAACCTTCATGCCCTGCGTGTCTACAATCTGGCGGTCCAGCAAATCGCGCGCAAGCAGCACTTCATCGGGCTGCAAATAACTGAAGCGAATGTCGTGGCTTTCCACCGAAAGCGCAATGCCGTCTTCGTCAAACGTATCAACGTACTTGCGCCACGAAATCATAAACGGCACGCGCCCCGGCCCCTGAAACGCAAGGCTGGTAACACGCGGAAAAACTTCGCCTGTTTGAATAGCTAAATCGGAAATAACACCAATGCGCTCCCCCTGGGAGTCCACCACGGGTTTTCCTTTTATTTGAGAGAGATAAAGCATGCGCTTCCCCCTTTCTTGACACGTTGCACCACAGCAAAACAAACGCGCGGGCGTTTTATGCGTGTGATTACAAGTGACACAGCCGGTTTTCTTCGGCTGCCTAAGAAGGAAGCCGAAGGACTACATACTGTGAGGTTTCTGTTTTCGAACCTTCAAGTACGTTCCTTTCCCTTTTCCTATAAGAACCAATGAAGGCGGCAAAACGCGCAGGCCTTCAAAAGCTTTTAAATTCTAACCGCTTGCACATCTTGGCGCAAGCGCAAGTGTGTAAACTTCCGGCAACAAACCACTGGCGGCATAGGTATAAAGCAGGCGAAGTGTTCGGCGCCGCTACTCTTCCGTGCGCGACGCCCGCCCGGCGCCGCTACTCTTCCGTGCGCCGCTGCGCGACGCCCGCCCAGCGCCCAGCGCCCAGCGCCCGGCGCCCCGCAGCTACCCCAGCGAGCTGCCCGTAACCGAGCCCGACGTTTGAACCGTGCTGGGGTCGCCGCCGGCTTCCACAACTTTCATCATTTCAGCCAACGCCGTTTCGTCGCAAATAACGTAAGAAACCTCATCGATGTAAGCCGTGGTAGAAGGAACCATGGCAGAATACATGGTAAAGCCGTCTTTGAATTGCATGGCCAGGCCCAGAATGTCCATGAGCGACATATCGGTGTCAACGCACTTTGCGCCGGCGCGAATGGCCTGCTGCATGGAGGCAAGATCAAGCCCCAGCACTTTGTCCACCACTGCTTTAATAAGCAAACGCTGGTTTGACGTGCGCGTAAAGTCGCCGTCGGCATAGGCGCGGCTGCGGGCAAAACCCAGCGCGTCCCAGCCGCTCAGTGTTTGATAGCCAGCCTCAATGTCTACCCACGCGTCGTCGTCGTGAATTTCATACGGCACGTCAACTTCCACGCCACCAATGGAATCAACCAAATCCATAACGCCGTCAAAGCCAATTTCCACGTAGTGAGAAATTTCAACACCGCACAATTTCGAGGCCTCGCGAATAACACCCGCAACGCCACCATACGCGCGCGACGCATTGAACTTTTGCGTTCCGTAACCATCAAGCTCAATCTTGGTATCGCGTGGAATAGAAACCATGGTTACCACTTTGTTCACGGGGTCAACGCGCGTCAGAATGTTAGTGTCGGAACGCGAGCCGGTAAAGTCGTCGGCATCGCGCGAGTCAGAGCCCAAAAGCAGCACATAGAACACTTCATTAAAGCTGTTGCCTTTCGCAAGAGCCTCCTGAATGTCCATTTCCTCTTCTTCGGTATAACTGCCGCTCAAGTCGCTATTAATTTCGTTCATGAACATGAACGCGTAAGCTCCCACGCCAATAAAAGCAAGCAGCAGCACGCACACAATGCCAATGGCAACTTTTCTGCCGCGCTTGCCTTTTTTCGCGCGCTTGTGCGAGTAATTAACGCTGTTATCGCGCGAGTACGACTCTAAGATTTCCTCTTTCTTGCGCGCGTAAACCTCTGAATTGCGCGAATAACGGCTCATGGGGTCACTATTCTGCCCAGAAAGCTGCTGCGCCATGGCAGCGGCCTCCTGCTCTTTGCGTTTTTTTCCAAACGCCATTGCCTTCTCCTTTGTATACAAAAGCCCTTTTGAGGGCTGAACTCATTATTTTGAACGTAGTACAACCAAGTTTACGATTGTATCAGGGTGCAGGCGCAATGGGCAAAACTCAACGTCATTCACATAATTGGGGCTGGTAACGTGGAGAAACAGTGAACACAGGGGAAGGGTTTGGGGAAGCTGTTGGCGC
>CAVDDP010000066.1:0-4140 GCA_963607695.1 Hallerella sp. | reverse complement strand
GTGTATAGGGTGTGTTGGTTGTTTTCTGCGCGCGGTAAAACCGCCAGGTGAAAAAAGGCTTCGCGCGCACCGGAAAAGATAGAGGTTGTATTTACGATCGCATTAGTAGGCAATTGTTGGGCGTTGAGCAAAGAAGGTTCAGGGCGCATGACCTACCCCACGTTTGAGTGATTGTTCAATACAGCCCGCGTATAGGGTGTGTTGGTTGTTTTCTGCGCGCGGTAAAACCGCCAGGTGAAAAAGGGTTTCGCGCGCACCGGAAAAGATAGAGGTTGTACTTACCATTGTTCAACCACAGAAAGGTTGTTATGAGTACCGTAAAATTTGGCGTAATTGGCGCCATGGAAGTTGAAGTGGAGCACTTAAAAGGGCAGCTTGAAAACGCGCATGCCCAGGTAATTGCCGGCATGGAGTTTGTGGAAGGCACATTCGGCGGCACTCCTGCAGTGGTGGTATTTTGCAGCGTGGGCAAGGTGAACGCGGGCATTTGCGTGCAAATTCTGGCAGACCACTTCCACATTACGCACGTGATTAATACGGGTGTGGCGGGATCTCTTGATGCCGAAATTAACATTGGCGATATTGTGGTTTCAACCGATGCGGTGCACCACGATATGGATGTTTGCAACCTGGGTTACGCCCCTGGTCAGGTGCCGGGTTTCAACACCATTTATTTCCCCGCCAACGAGCAGTTGCGCACAGCCGTGAAAAAGGCGGTGGCGCACGTTGCCCCCGAAATTCGCGCTTTCGACGGCAGAATTGCTTCTGGCGATCAATTCGTGCGCACCCAGGAAGAAAAGCAGCGCATCATTGCCACTTTTGGCGCTAAGTGTTGCGAAATGGAAGGCGCAGCCATTGCGCATGCCTGCTTTTTAAACAACATTCCGTTCGTTATTGTGCGCGCGATATCCGACAAGGCCGACGGAAGCGATGCGCTTGATTACCCCGTGTTTGAAGAACAAGCAGCACACCGCTGTGCCGCCATTTGCTCCGCCGTTTTAAAAGATAGAGAGTGAGGGACAAGGCGAGGGGGGTTACAAAGCGAGTTCCGCACGTTCCTTCCCCTTACCTGTGCTTTTATAACGCAAATGGTTTCAAATGCTGTGAATGCGGCATTTTTGCATTATACTGTGGGAACTTGTGTTGCCCCGCTTTGGGGGCAGCCGCTAAAGTGTGTGGATTGAAGTTTGTGGAGGTTATCCATGCTTAAAGCTATGATTGTTGACGATGAGGCTCCCGCGCGTTCGGAGCTGCGTTTTTTGCTTGATGAGATTGGCCAAACCGAGGTTGTTGCGGAAGCTGGCAACGTTCGCGAGGCAATTGAAAAGCTGAAGGAAGTTCCCTGCGATGTGATTTTCCTTGATATCAATATGCCCGAGGCAACGGGCTTGCAGCTGGCCGATGCGCTGCGGCGTTTGAAATTCCCACCGGCGGTTGTTTTTGTAACGGCATACAGCGAGCATGCGCTGGATGCTTTCAAGGTGAATGCCATTGATTACCTGGTGAAACCGGTTGAAACGGAGCGCTTACAGCAGGCAATTGCGCGCGTTCGTGAGCACGTTGCGCTTCATGCTCAGGCGCAGCATTCCGAGCGTATTCCGGTGGAAAAGGGCGGCAAGAAAATTCTGGTGAGCATCGACCGCATTCGCTTTGTTATGGCGCGCGATGACTACGCGTATCTGCAAACCGATACCGACCGTTACTTCTCTACCGTAAGCTTGGCTCAGCTGGAAAAACGCTTGGACGGCCACGGCTTTTTCCGCGTGCATCGCGGCTACTTGGTGAACCTTTCCATGGTACAGGAAGTGGAAGCGGTTTCGGGCGGAACCCTGCTTTTGACCTTGGCCGATGTTGAGGAGAAGATTCCGGTTTCGCGCCGCCGTGTTTCGGCGTTAAAAAAGGCGCTGGGCTTGTAAGCGCAGCTTTGCGCTCATGTTTTAAGAGCATTTCAGTAAAACCTGCAGCATAGTCTGCAGGTTTTTGTATAAGAAGTGGTATGTGTATGAGCACCTTTATTGCACGTTTCTCTTACGAGGAGCGTTGCAAAAGTGGAAGTGAGTGACATGACTACAAAAGATAAAGCCTGTTTGTCTTGTAATGATGATGTATCTGACGGGTTTGAAGAGGCGGTCGAAGCGCAACAGCAGGCGCCCAAAACGCCGCAAGAAATTGCGCAAGAGCTGATAGATGAGCAGGTGGCAAGCCGCTTGCACGAAAAAGATGCCAGCTTGTACGATTTTTCCGAAAGCGCATGCGCTTGCGCAAGCGAATTTATGGGCTGGGTAGATTTGGCAAGCAACCCGCCGTATCCCATCGATGCCATTCAAGAGTTGGCCGATGACTGCGTGGGTCATGGCATTCGCACCGTGCTTTTGCTGGGTCAGGGCGGCTCTTCGCAGGCAGCCATGACGCTTACCAAGTACAACAAAGTTGACTCGAATCGCGTTTCATTTAAAACCATGGACTCCGATTCTCCCGTGCGTTTTCGCCAAATTCTGAGTGAGTGCAAGCCGCAAACAACGCTGGTTATTGTTTCCTCCAAAAGCGGCTCTACTATTGAACCTACCGAATATTTAGTTGCAGTTCGCGCCGAGTTTAGCAAGGTTTTGCCTGAAGAAGAGCTGGTCAAGCACTTAATTGCTATTACAGACCCCGGCTCAGACCTTGCAAAACAGGCATACGAAGAAAACTGGCGCAACGTGCTGTACGGCGAGCCCAGCGTGGGCGGGCGTTATTCGGCGCTCTCTGTTTTTGGCTTGCTTCCCGCTGCGTTGGTGGGTATTCGCCTGGATGCACTTATGGAAGAAGCGCGCATTGCCGAGAGCATGTGCAGTGCCAACGATTTGGACAACCCCGCCATTCAGCTGGCAACGTTTTTGTATTCCAATTATTGCCAGGGGCGCGACAAATTCTCATTCCTTACCCCCAAGCGCGGGCGCGTTTTGGGCTTGTGGATAGAGCAGTTGGTGGCAGAAAGCCTGGGGAAAGACGAAAAGGGTATTCTTCCCAACATTGAAGTTGACCCGCTGCTTTTGCGCAAAGACCCTGGTGATCGCGGCGTTATTAAGTACGTTACCCGCAATGACTCGCTGGATGAAACGGTAAGTTACGCAAAAGGCCTTGACTACATAGACCCCGCCATTCCGCAGCTTTCGTATTCGGTAGAAAGCGCCTATGACCTGGTGCATCATTTCATTATGTGGGAATATGCTACCGCCATGTGCGGGTACTTGATGAAAGTGTGCCCGTTTGACCAGCCCAATGTTGCCAGTGCGAAAAAGCAGGTGCTGGAAATTTTGGCATCGGGGCATCCTAAGCCCACGTTTACGCAATGCTCTATTGATGGCGTTAAAATGGGGCGTTTTCAGGTGAGCGTTTCCGAGAGTTTGTGCGTTCCTCCGCGCAGCCGCCAAATGCTTGAACACGCTGTTCAAGAGCTTATTGCCAGCATTGAACCTGGCGATTTCTTTGGGCTTTTGGCGTTTTTGCCCTATACCGGCGAGGGCAGGCGCGAAGCGCTTGAAGACATTCGTAACGACGTTGCCGACAAAATTGGTGTGCCGTCGTGCTTGGAAGTGGGGCCGCGCTATTTGCACTCCACAGGGCAGTTGCATAAGGGCGGCAAAAATAATGGCGTTTTCCTTATTCTTTCTGCCGAGGAAATGGACGATATTAAGCTTGACAGTCGTGCGAAATCGCTGGGAACGCTTGCAAAAGCCCAGGCTGCAGGCGATTTTATGGCGCTCTCTGAACGCGGGCGCCGCTGCGTTTACATCAACCTGCCCGACAACGCAGGCGTAACGCTTCGTGCTCTTGAGCGCGTAGTGAAGCACGCAGCGGAAAAAGCGGCCTATTAATTACGCTGTTCTACCGAACAGCGTAATTACTCGACGCTGCGCGGCAGCTGCACGGGCATCTTCGCCCTTACCGCTTACGCTTTCGCTTCCTTCACAGCCCAAAGGCTGCTCAGTCGCTCATCGGGCGAATCTGCTCCGTGGATCTGCCGCTCGCTGACATTGGATGCGAATGCCCGTCTAAAAAACTCACAATTGCGCAAGATTTACGATAAACGTAAGTGCTGCCAAGGTGGTTGCGCAAGATTTAAGAAAAACGTAAGTGCTGCCAAGGTAATTGCGCAAG
>CAVDDP010000065.1:0-5596 GCA_963607695.1 Hallerella sp. | reverse complement strand
TGCGGGCAGCGGCTCTGGCAGCGGCGCAGGCGGTGGTTCGGGCAGTGCTGCAGGCGATACGGCGGGCACTTCCGCCGCCGGCACCGCAACAATCCCCCAAACAGGCGATTCTACGCTTGCGTTCTTCCTGCTTACCACCTGCCTTGCTGGTCTCTGTCTAAAAAAGATGAGGTCAACTGAGTTGCCGCAAAAGTAGAGATTAAGCGTGCAGGGAGAGGGTTGAGGCGACTCTGCGAGGTTCTACTCTCAAAAAATTAAAGACATTATCTGAAAAAATATATATACTATGGAGAAACGCTTTTTGCGGATTCCCGCACTTCTGAGCAGCTTAGAACGAAAGAGGTCTTAGTGGTTTTTGCAACAACACACAAAGATACACTGCCTAAGAGCTCTTTCGTGTTTGGCACGCTTGCGCTGGGGATGGTGCTCCTTGCGCTGTGCCTGGCGCTTTCGCTTTCTTCCTGTGAAAAATCTGAAACGCCCGCTGCAGAAGGCTCACGCCCGGTGGTTACCATAGGAAGCGCCGACTACGCTCCATTCATGAATCTTGACAACAACGGCAACCCCACCGGCATTGATGTGGACATTATTACGAAAGCATTCAACCGCGTGGGCTACGATGTTGAGTTTGTTACCATTCATTGGGAAGACAAAGACAAGCTTCTTGAATCGGGCGCGGTTGACTGCGTGACCGGCGGCTTTACCATTGAGGGGCGCGAAGATTCCTACCTGTGGACAAAGCCGTATATGCACAGCAACCAGGTAGTGGTGGTTAATTCCAGTTCAGCGATACTAACGCTGGGCGATTTAGACGGCAAAACCATTGCGGTTCAATCTTCTTCATCGGCCGAAAACCTGCTGCTCAACCACACAAACCTCAGCATTCCCACAACGGTTCAGGTGTTCAGCTTTGAGAACAATTCTCTTCCCTTTGCAACGCTGGGGTGCAATTACGTGGATGCCCTTATTGCCGATGAGCCCGCCGTTATTCAGTACATAAAAAACTACAGTACCACGTTTACCATTCTTGAGCAGCCCGCCATAGAGGCCACCATTGGCACCGCGTTTGCAAAGGATGGCGATGCAGAACTGTGCCAAAAGGTAAATAACGCGCTGGATGAAATGTATAAAGACGGAACGCTTTCACAGATTATTGGCAAATATCTTGATAACGCAGACAGCTACTTGGAAGGCTTGAACTTTGAATAGGGAAAGCAAACATACCACTTCCAACAAATCGTTTGCGATAATTGCCCTGGTAGTAGGTATTGTTTTGGTGTGCTCGGTATTGTTTGGGTACACGCGCGTGGCAAAAAGCAACGGCGATGCCCAACTTGCCACCGGAATTGAATATATCAAGCGCCAGTACAGCTACTATATTGAGTATAACAACACCGAAGAAGCTAAAAGCCTTATTCGAAAAGTTGAAACTTCCAGCCTTTTGGATGATTACTTCGAAGGCATTACCCCCGAACATCTGCAGCTGAAAACGGAGGAATCGGCAGCTACCGGCATTGCGGTGCTGGATGAAAACGGTGCGGTGGAAGTGGAGTACACTCAAGACGAAATTACGTATGAGCAGTTTCGCCATGAATTCAATGAAGATGTTATTCAAAATGTTATGCAGCATGAAAACAACGTATACATGAACCGCATAACGTTAGAGGATGAATCGTGCGTTGATGTTGCCATTCAGAAATACGGCCCGGGTGCAGTGGTGGTGTACCGGCACACCGTAAGGGAGTTTGCCGTAAAGTCTATTTTGTCTATTCAAAACCTTCTTGATGGGTATGACGCTGAACAAAATGGCACGTTTGTTATTACGAATGGTTCCGATATTGTTGCATCTAATAACAAAGATTTTCTTGCAACTACCATATCTGAAGAAAATTATGAGCTTATCTATAACATTCGCAAGAGCGGGCAGGCAGACACCCTGTTCACGGTAGATAAAGAAGGAGAAAGCCAGCACTACTTTGGAAGGTATAGCCATGGCAGCGAATTTTATATTTGCGCGTTTATGTCTGAGCGGCAAATATATGAGAGCGCTCTTCCTGTGGTGGGGCTGGTTATTATTCTGTATGTTATTGCTGTTGGCGGTTTGCAGCTTATAAGAATGAGGTCAACAAACAAGCTTATTTCAGAGCAAAAAGAGCAAGAAAGCTTGTATCAGCGCGAGCTTGAAATCAAAAATGAAGAGCTTTCGAAAGCGGTAGACAAAGCGCAGGCGGCAAGCCGCTCTAAGCAAGACTTCCTGTTCAATATGTCTCACGATATTCGCACGCCTATGAACGCCATTATCGGGTTTACCAATTTGGCAGAGCAGCACCTTAACGATGAAGAAAAAATGCGCGACTACCTTGATAAAATCATGGTTTCAAGCAAGCATTTGCTGGCGCTTATCAACGATGTTTTAGACATGAGCCGCATTGAAAATGGCAAGGTGAACATCGAGGCTTTCCCCGTATGCATTACCGAGCAACTGCAACTGGTGCAAAATGTGGTTCATTCTGATATCAAAGAAAAAGGGCTTACCTACATTGAGAAAACCGAAAATCTTGAAGATGTTTACGTGTATGCCGACGCACTCCATGTGAACCGTGTTCTTATGAACATCTTAGGTAACGCTGTTAAGTTCACCCCTGCGGGCGGCACTATTACGTTTACCGTGCGTGAGCGGGCAAGCGCGCGCCCGGGGTACGCCTTCTACGATTTCATTATTGCCGACACCGGCATTGGCATGAGCGAAGAGTTTGTTGGGCGCATATTTGAGCAGTTCGCGCGCGAGAAAACGTCCACGGTAAGCCGCACCCAAGGCACCGGCTTGGGCATGTCTATTACCAAGAGCATCGTTGATCTTATGGGCGGCACCATTGAAGTTGAAAGCCAGCTGGGGAGTGGCTCGTGCTTTACGGTAACGCTTGAGTTCAAGATTACCAGCAAGGATATTGTGCAAGGAAACATTTCCGAGCAGGAAGTTCATGCAAGTGTTGATTTGTCGGGCAAACGGGTTTTGCTTGCCGAGGACAATGAGCTTAACATGGAAATTGCCGTTGCCATACTGGAGGCCGCCGGCTTTAAGGTTGAAACGGTAACCGATGGCAGCGAGGCGCTGCGTGCCGTTAAAGCGCAGCCGGCGGGCTATTACGATTTGATTTTGATGGACATTCAAATGCCCATGATGAACGGGTATGAGGCAACGCGGAGCATCCGCGCGCTAGGCAATTCCGAAAAGGCGAACATTCCTATTATTGCTATGACCGCCAACGCGTTTGACGAGGACAAGAAGAACGCCCACGCCGCCGGCATGAATGCCCACGTGGCAAAGCCCATAGACACCAAGGCGCTGCTGCAAACCCTAGAGCAGATACTCAGTGGCATGGATGGCGATGGCGAGAACTCTCGCATTATGTAGCGGGCGCGGGGCGCACGCTGCGGTGTGGGGCTGGGCGCCGGGCGCGGTACTGCCTGGGCGCAGGCACTGCTGGCGCTGCGGGGCACCGGCGCTGTGGCGCTGATGGCGGCGCGCGATGCGCAGGGCGCGCTAGGAGGCGGATTCCGCGAAAAGGCGCTGTGCAAGCTGCGGCGCACTAGGAGGCGGATTCTGCGAAAAGGCGCTGTGCAAGCTGCGGCGCCACATCTTCGCGATTAAGATTGTTGCAACCCGTGAAAATCATGATGCCCAGCTTGTCCACTTCTTCAGGAAACAAAACAGAGGTCAAGCTTTTGCAGTTGAAAAACGCCCGGTCATCTATAAGGCGCAGCAAGCTGGGAAGCTCCACCGTCTGCAGTAACGTGCACCCCGAAAAAGCGTGCCTGCCAATAGATTCCACCTGGTCAAGTGCAGGAATGCTGGTTAAAGCATGGCAGTTCATGAAAGCCGCAATGTCAATAATGTTTACCTTGCCGTCAAAATTCACGCTTTCAAGCGAGGTACAGCCGTTGAACGTGTATTGATAAATGCGGGTAATGTTTGCCGGCAAGCTTATTTGGGTGAGCGCTTCGCAGTGATTAAACGCGTAGGCACCCAGCTTGCGCAGCGTGGAAGGAAGCGTAACCGTGTGCAGGTTTTTGCACCCCGAAAAGCAGTGATCGCCAATTTCCACCACGCCTTCGGGAATGTGCAGCTCTTCCAGGCTTTCGCAATCACGAAATGCATGAGCATCCAGGCGCGTTACCTCGCCGGGAATGATAACGGTAGGCGCGCCGTCGCTTAGGTACTGTTCTATGGTTAGTTTAAAGGGCATGTGATTCCTTACTTCGTGCTTGGGGCGCCGTGGTGCTCTATTTGTGTCTTGTTCGCGTGTAAACATACACGGCGCCCACCTGCACGGCGCACATAAAACAATGACAATATATGGCAATTCGCAAGTGCTCCGTGGCATGTTTTATGGGCGTTTATACGGCGCTTCGCGCGTTTTGCTCTATTCGCTTTCTACAATTTCAGAAATGGTTGCTTCCACTTTTTCTTTGTAAACGCCATTGGCAGTATAAAGCACTGCGCATGGATTGTTTGCTGCCATGAAATCTTTTGCCACAAGCGTTACCGCCGGTGCTTGCGAGTATTTGCAGAAGAGCGCATCGTGGCCAATGCATATGCCCATAAGAATGTTTATGTCGCATTGCGCCTGGTTAAGAATGAGCGCCTGCATAATAGGGTTGCAAATAGGGCAGTCTGAATCGTTGGGGAGCTTTTCAATGCCCAGGTCTTCCTTTTTATTGCTTTCCAGCTTGCAACCAACAGCCTTTACTTCAAAGCCAGCCTTGCGCAAAAGGCCAGCTAAAATGCGTGTTTCTTTGAGCATGGCGGTGCAGGTTGCAATGCCAACGCGCTTGGCGCCCATATACGATGCAAACTTTAACGTATCCTGCACGCGGGTGGAGTTCACGGTGTTGGCGCTCACTTTGGCGGCGCACTCCATTATCTGATGGTTTTCAGGCAGGTTATAAAGACGCATAGCCTCGTTGTGCATTTCTTCGGTAATGTTTTGCTGTGGGCAAAACTCCGGAGCAGTGCGCTCCGTAAACTCGCAGGCAGCAACATTGCAGCTTTCACACGCAATGTCTTTGGTAGCAGTAGTTTCTAAGGCTTTCGCCTGTTCATTTCCCAGAGTTTCGCTGCATGTATTTGTGCTGTTGGAACTTGCGCTGTTGGATCCTGCACTGTTGGAACTTGCGCTGTTGGCATTTGTGCTATTAAAAGCAGCCTTCATAATTTGCCCTCCTTCTCTTTAGAAGCCTTTATAAGCGCCTCATTTTTACAAGGCAGCCTTATTTTAAAGCATGAGGTAGGAGGAAATTGCAATTTTTCAATTTTCCTCCTACTTTTTGAAGGTCGATTTTGAGCAATGTAGGAGGAATTTTAATTTTTTTCATTTTCCTCCTACATTTTTGGTCAAAAAGAAGGCATTTCGGGGTCCGTGGTTGCAAAATAAGCCAAAATACAGCTCAAATCATTGAAATTTGTAGGAGGAAATTGCAATTTTTTCAATTTCCTCCTATTTTATTTTTTTGATACCAAATAAATGTAGGAGGAAATCGTAATTTTTCGATTTTCCTCCTATTTTTCTCTTTTTGAGCAACAATTCAGCTTGGG
>CAVDDP010000064.1:0-7010 GCA_963607695.1 Hallerella sp. | reverse complement strand
CCGTCCCCCGTTCACGCCACGCCACGTTCACGCCAGAAAGTCACCCTGTTGCTAGAGCGCTCTCCCCATAGGAAGCGGGCCGCAATCTTCGCGCACAGGGCAATTGTCGCAATCGTCAACTTCTGCCTTGTCCACATCGTCCCAGCTTATAGGTGCAAACCCCAGCGCTTCATAGAACCCAACAGATTCTCCGCGCGAAACTAAACGAAGCTCACCAAAACGCTGCAACGCATCCTGCATAAGCGCGCGCCCCACGCCATACCCTCGCCAGGTAGAAACCACCACCACGGGGTTCACGTGCATCACGCCATTTGCGCCACGCGCCACCCGCAAAAAACCCACGATATCGCCCGCTGCGCTTTGCGCAACCGTAACGTTTTCCATAGAAGGCATGTTATCCATGCCTTCCCAGGAAGCATAGGTATTTATGGTCTCTGCATCTTCTTCGTGCGCAGGGCGTAGCGTAAATAAATCAGACACGGCACAAACTTGCTTTCTATCAGGCATTTGATGCTACATAATGGGCGGCACGTAAATTTTGTTACGCGAATCGGGAATACTTTTCTTTGCAAGCTCGGTAAGGCCGCGCGCAATGGTGGGAAGCAAGCAGGTGGGCACGCCCATGAACATCATGTCTTCGCCCAAATCGGTGGCAGCACGGCAGCCATAGCACCCAAACGTGATGTTGGGCTGCTGTTCTAACCAGGGGTAAAGCACCGCCTCTACACACATGGAGTTGTAGCCACTTGCCTTGAAATCAAAGCGGTGCCCTGTGTAGTACGCCATGGACATGCAAAGCCACATCATGTGCTCGGGCGTGCCGGTGAATACCACCACCTCGGGCTCGCGCACTGTTTTTGCCAAGGGCGCCACATAGGTAGCGCGCTTGCTTTTCGCCGGAAGCGTAGGGCGCTCACGCACCATCTGAGCTGCAGCTTCGGCGTTAACCAGCTTGTGGAACAGCACGTAAATCTCACCCGTTGCCAACTTTTCAGGCACACCCGTCATGCCAAAAATGGAGGTACCATCGGGGCAGGAATGCTTAAACGGCGGCATAAGAATAGAGGCACCCCGGCGCGCCGCCATCATAGCCTGGCAGAAACGAAGATTTTCAGCAGGCAGAGGAGCATTGGGCAAAAGTTCGTCCTTGTCAATAAGGCTTACCGCCACGGGCTGCCAGCGCAAATCAAGCTTTTCCATAATAATGCGCTGGAAGTTCGCAAGCTCTTCGCGGCGTTCAGATGAAAGCTCCTGCGCGCGAGGCTCGTTTTCAAGCGTGGCATCAAAAGAAGCATCGCCCACGGCATCAATGGTAAGCGAGCGGGTGGGACAGTTGCCCGCACAGGTGGTGCACCCCACGCACAGCTCGGGGTGAGCTGCCATAGGGTAGCCGTTTTCGTCTTCTTCCAGCACGTCGCAAGGGCAAAACGCAATGCAAAGCCCGCATTTTTTACACCGTTCGGGCGAATGCGTCATGCGGTAACTTATGGTGTTACTGGCACGCCGGTCTTCGTTCCAGTGCTTAATTTGCTGTTCAATTTCTTCCATAGAAACCTCTCACGTTTCTCTTGCCGTTTTGCGAATCAGGCAACATGCACTCACCGTGCCAGCACACTCACGCCTACAGCTAATGTCCTAAATGCCGCAGCTCTTCCTTACACCACGGCGGATACACGCGTGTGCCCGCTGTGTCAGTTAAATGATACGAGCAAAACGGAATAGCGCGCCCATCAGGCATAGCAACAGTCATGGAGCATTCGCGAAGTCGTTGAATATCCATAGTCCACGCGTCCATGTAATCCATAATCACAATGGATAAGCCATCACGCACATAAATGCCCTTTTTCGCAAGAATGTCCAAGAAAACGGAACCCTGGGGCGAATCGGGGCTAAAACCTGCCGTGTACTCTTCGTATGTCATGCGGCGCGTTGCCGGATAAAAGCCGCTTGGGTGATCGGCACTTTCAGGGTCTTTCACCAGGAAAACACCCGTATCACACAAGGGATTACTGGTGCCAAGCGGCCAAATGTCGTAGATGTCCAGCAAGCCATCGGATTGTGCGGCAAGTTCGCGAATCACATCGCCCGCGTTAATGTTTTCCACAAATTGCGTGTTGAAGCGCCCTGAAGAAAACGCCGGTTGCAGCGCAAGCCCCGCAATAACATCGGAGTTTTCCAGCGAATAGCGCAAAACGGCACCCAACTGATCTACATTTAAGCCATCCAGAATGGTCATGCAAAGCACCACTTGCACACCTGCCGCACGGCAACGCTCAATGCACTTGAGCTTAATGTCCAAAATGTCGCGCCCGCAGGTTTCTTCATACACATTGCCCGTTAAGCCGTCGAATGAAAGGAAAATGCCGGTAATGCCAGCATCGCGCAGTTGCTCAATATAGCCATCGCGCGCTGCAATAACCAGGCCGTTTGTGTTCAGCTCAACACCCCAAAAGCCCATTTTGCGCGCCATACGAATGATTTCCATCAAATCCTTGCGACACGTGGGCTCACCGCCGGTAATTTGCACGGCGCCATCGGTTCCCACAGCGTTAGCAATAACTTGATACATGGCACGAATTTCTTCAAGCGTGGGGTCATGCTTATTGGTATCGGCACTCATGAAACACACCGGGCATTTCAAATTGCAGCTGGTAGTAACCTCAATTTCAATGAGTGTTCCGCGGCGCTCATGCCGCCCACACGCGCCACAACCGTACGGGCACGGCTTTGAAACGGGAATAGGATTGCGCGGTGCCACTTTTGGCATGGCACCTTGCGTAATCCATGTAAAGTGCTCTTTTTCAGGCCACACGCGCGTGGTAATTTCGCCATGCTCGGGGCAAGTGCGCGCCATGCGCACAACGCCCTGGTCATCGGCATAAATATCCGCCTTAAGCGTTTTTAAACAATGCGGGCACAGCGCCAACGTGTTATAGAGATGCTCCATATGCGTTACTCATTTTCTTCCTTAGCAAAAACGCAAGCAGGGAATGTCCCTGCTCCCGCTTACTATCCAGCTGCGTGCTTATGCGTTTTCGCCTTCTTCCCCTTCGGGAACAGCATCTTTCAGCTCTTTACCATCGGGGTAATAGTGCGTACCATCGGGGTTATCCAGGTACTGACGCGGATCATGTTCATCGTTAGGCGGTGTGGAAATGGTAATGCCCATGAAATCCACCCAGTCAAGCACGCGCTGCGCCACGCGAATACCCGGCTGATACTTTGCCGCTTGCGCCATAGCGCGCATGCACGAAATAGCGTGGGCAAGGTCGGTCACTTCATCAACATCGGCAATGGGCGAAAAATACGCGCACGGCAAATTGTTGGCTTCAATTTTTTCAATGTAGGCATCCAGCGCCGGCTTGCCGTCCATGTTGTAATAAACGCCCTGATGATTAATGGGAGTATCGTGATGAAAGCCCACCAACGACGTTCCGCATTCCTGGCACGGCGCCAAAACCACGCCCGGCGTTCCTTGCTCGCGGAAGTACTCCAACCACTGGTAGCTTTGCGTCAAGTGATCCTTAGGCAACGTAGGAATATCGCCACCCACCGAAACAATGCAGTCATACCCCATGCCAAAAATTTGCTCAAACGCATCGTCAAAGTGGTCGTCAAAGGTATTGCCGTGGTCGGTTACGTAATGAATTTCCATAGGCCACGGGCCAATTTCATCAAACGTATCGGTCATAAGCTGCAAGTGGTCTTCGGGGCAGCCAATGAAAAAGTCGTACTGAATTTTTTGCGCCGAAGGGTCTGCCTCACACGCCGCATCGTTGGCATATTGCAGCTCTATAAGCGCATGCATACACGTTTCCGCCACGTCGTACAAGCAACGCTTGAAAAATTCCGCCGCCTGATTATCGTTTAAAAAGCCGCCAAACTTCTTGGTTAAGCGCGTTTTTACCTTCCCCGGAATAGGGGGCTTACTAAAAAGCAGCAGCGCTTCTTTTTGAATACTTTGTTCTGTCATGCTTATATCCTCTCTTCATCAGGCAAAACTTTTATTTCAGGGGAAGCCTTCAAGCCGGGGGAAGTTCCCGCATCAGGGGAAGTTCCCGCATCAGGGGAAGTTTCCGCACCAGGGGAAGTTCCCGTGCCGGGCAATTCCCCTGCCCCGGAAGAAACCTTCGCGTCAGGGGAAGCGGCTTCCCCTTCGCCAGGCTCAACTTCTTCCCAAGGTGCAATGGCATACGATTGGCCTTCTTCATACGAAAAACCAATGGGCTCATCCGACTTCCAAATCACGCAATCGATATTATTATACGACCACGTTCCAATCATCTCTTCGCCTTCTGCACGATTACACGACGTAAGGCAGTTGATGTTTGATTCCCACATACCACCAAAAGCAGGCGCACCGGGCGTATACTCCGGGTGCCACCAGCCGTAATCGGCGCTTAACAGCTCATCGCGCATGGTGGCAAGTTTTACCTGGAAACGCGCCTTTCCATTATCGGTACCCAAGTAAACGCAATCACCCTGTTCAAAGCCGTATTTTTCAGCTGTTGCAGCGCTCATTTCAACACAGGGCACACTCACTTGCTTACGAAACGCCGCATTGTTGAAATACATGGAAGCGTTGTAGGGCTGCCTGCGCGAGCCCGTGATTAGCTGCAAGTGAGGGCCCATCGAAAGCACGTCGCCCGTGCACAAATGCGCCGGCTCACCCGGCTGGGGTAAGCGCGGGCCACCCAGCGCAGCCAGCTCTTCGCTTGCAAGTTCAATGTAGCCAGTAGAGGTGCCAAAGCCCAGGTAGCAGCCGTTTTCGTCCACGCGCAGGTGCTTGTAATACGCCGGCTTTTGGGTATACAAACCCGTTTCGCAATATTCCTCGTAGCTCATACCCGCCGGCTCAAGCGTAGTACGCAGCGCATCGGCAAACGTTTCATCAGGCCAAAATTCTTCCTGGCCCAAACGCATTCCCAGCAAGCGGAAGAAATCGTAATCGGTCTTGCGCTCGTAGTACGGCTCCACAGCAGCAGGCCCGCCGTAGCCAATGTTTGCCACACCGCCGTGCGCCTGAAACGTTGGGCGCTCCATGGCCTGCGCCGCCGGCATAACGTAATCGGCAATAGAGGCCGTAACAGAAATGTAGTAGTCCAAAACCACAATCAAATCCAGCGACATAAGCGCCTTAAAAACGCGATGCGAATCACCATACGTTAAAAGCGGGTTGGTGGCTTCCACTATAAGCGCACGCACCGGGTATGGCTCACCCGTTTCCATAGCATGCAAAACAAAATCGGGGTGAGCTGCGGTTAAATAACGCTCGGGAAGAACCTTGCCATCAATACGCTGCGTAAATTGGCGAATATACTCAAAGCCGGGGTAGCTTTGCAGCGGCGTGCCGTCACTTCGAAGCGTATTCAAGCTGCGCGCCTTATGCTCAGGCGCCAAGAGGTTGGTCATTTCCAGTTCAACTTCGGGAACAAAATCGCTCTTGTCCATAATCACGCAAGAGCCAGGCTTATCCACATTGCCCGTAATGGCACGCAAACAGCAAATGGCGCGGTGGCACGGCGCCACGTTTTTGCCCACTTGGTCAACCCCACGCCCTGAAACCAGCGCCGCCGCGCGCGCGTTCGCAAACGCACGTGCCGCAAAGTAGATGTCATCTTCCGAAATACCACAGCGTGCCGCCGCAACGGAAGGCGGGTACGCTTTCACGTGTTCTGCCAGCTCATCAAAGCCGTGGCACCACATATCCACAAAATCGTGATCATAGAGGTCTTCCTCAATTATCACGTTTAACAAACTTAAGGCAAAAACAATATCGGTTCCAGGAAGAACAGGAATCCACCGGTCCGCCAGCGACGCCATGCGGGTGTAGCACGGGTCAATAACCACCAGTGTTCCGTAATCTTCCCGTGAATACTCGCGCAAGGCCTGCCAAAACGAGGAATTATCGGAATCGGCAGGGTTGGTGCCCCAAATGAAAAGGCACTCCGTTAAGCCGGGAATAATGTCGGCCTCTACGGTCCAGCCAAACGTTATCACATCCATCCAAATGCGCGGGTTCCAACAAATTTGCCCAATGCCCATATTGTTGGGTGTACCAAAAAGATTCAGGAAGCGATGAAGTGGCCAAAACGAGGTGTGCGGGCCGCCAATCATGGAAGCAAGCGTTTCGGTTCCGTGCTGATTTGCCAGCGCTTGCAAACGTTGCGCAATGTCGTCAAGTGCTTCGTCCCAGCTCACACGCTGCCACTTGTTACTACCACGCTCACCCACACGCCGCAGCGGGTAATTCACACGGTCGGGCGCATCAAGCGTTTGCAGGTTCATGCGCCAGCGCCGGCACCCGGCAAGCGTTTTTTCGCTGTAGGGGTAGCGGGTAGGATCTACCTTTATGTCAATAATGCGGCCATTTTCCACCGTGGCAAGAAAACCGCACAAATAGCCGCAGAAGTGGCAGTTCGTGCGCTTGATTTCGCGCTGAGGCACTTCTGACGCAGGCACTTCGGGCGCAGATGTTTCGCACAGCAGCTCATCGCCCTGCACAGCCGCACCTTGAGGTATGTCATTTTCTTCCTGCTCGCTCACGCTAATCGCGCTCTCCCGTACCGTTGTCTTCCACACCATCGTCTTGCGCGGCGTTGCATTCCGCGCCATCACTTCTTGCGGCAGCATCTTCCGCGCCGGCATCTTCCACGCCTTCACCTTGCGCGCCGTCAAGCGCAACAAACGCACGTTTGCTTGCGGGCGCATCCTCTGCATGAGGAACATCGTCAAACAAGAAACGCAATTTCATGTACAAATCGGCATGTTGCCAATCAATGCGCCAATTATACAAAAGCTCAAGGTAATGAAAAACAGGAACGCTGCGCTGCGCCATGGTAAGCTGAAAAGAGCAGCTCACACACGGGGTCACAATAGCTTGCGCCCCCGCATTCACGCTTTCTGTTCCACAGAGTTGTGCGCATTTATCGGCTGCTTTTGTGTTTCCCGCAGCACGCGGAAGAGACCCGCAGCACACCGATTTTGAGCGATGGTGAGCGGCCTCTACC
>CAVDDP010000063.1:0-5021 GCA_963607695.1 Hallerella sp. | reverse complement strand
TCATTCCGGGTCAGGTAAATCAACCTTTATCAAAACTATTACGCGTGAGGTTAAGCCAACGCAAGGGCATATCTACATTGCAAATGAAGATCTAGCCTCCATGCGTGACCGCCGCGTTCCGTACTTGCGCCGCAATATTGGCTGCGTTTTCCAGGACTTCAAACTTCTTCCTAATAAAACGGTTTTTGAAAACGTTGCTTTTGCGCTGGAAGTAATTGGTAAGAGCCGCCATGTTATTAAAACGCAGGTACCGGAAGTGTTGCGTTTGGTAGGTTTGCAAGAAAAAATGGACAAAATGCCTGATCAACTTTCTGGTGGCGAACAGCAGCGTGTGTCTATTGCGCGCGCCATTGTAAACAGGCCTCCTATTCTTATTTGCGATGAGCCTACTGGTAACCTTGACCCGCAAACTTCGCGCGGCATTATGGATTTGCTTGAGCGCATTAATCGCACGGGCACAACGGTGCTGGTAGCAACGCATGATCGCGAAATGGTAGACAATATGCGCCGCCGCGTTATTGCGCTTGACCGAGGACATTTAACCCGCGACCAAGATCGAGGAGTGTACGGTTTCGATGCGTAGTGTTATGTATTTCATTAAAGAGGCGCTGGTTGGCTTTAAGCGTAATTTCTCAACCGCGCTTGGTTCTATTATTACTATTTTCTTATCGTTGGTAATGATTGGCTTGTTCTGCATTGCAGGTGTGGTAGTTAACAACATTGTGGAATCGGTGGAAAGCGAAATTTCCATTACGTGCTACATTGGTGATAACTACACCGAGACCTCTGCCGATGTAACCAGCTTTGAAAACTGGCTGAAAGGTCTTTCGGGTGTAGATAGCGTAAGCTTTACCTCCAAAGATCAAGCTTTGGATAACTTCCGCCAGTCAGTTGCCAACCCTGAAATTGTGGATCAGCTTGACGAAGGGAGCAACCCCTTGCCGGCTTCCGTTAATATCACTTTGACCGATGCGCAGTTGGTAACCGATATTGCGGAGCAAATTGAAACAAACTCAACGTTTGCAAAAATTTGTGATAACACAACCAATCCTTCCGATTCCGTAAAGTATGGTCAGAAAACTGTTGAGCGCATGCTTGAGATTATTAATTACGGGCGCATTATTGGTGTTGCGGTAATTATTTTGCTGGTGGTGATTGCGCTTATCTTTATTAACAACACCATTCGCTTGGCTATTATGGCGCGTCGTAAGGAGATTTCCATTATGCGCTTGGTAGGCGCATCGAATGGCTTTATTCGCGGGCCATTCTTAACCGAAGCCGCCATCCATTCCGTTATTGGTTCTATTTTGGCCATTGTGGTGTTAGAGCTGGTGCGCCAGCTGGGTATTACCCGCCTGGCAACAACGTTTGCATGGCTTCCGGTAGAAATGCCTTTTGGCACCGTGATTATCATCTATGTAGCGCTTGTTATTGCTGGCTTGATTATTGGTCTTTTCGGCTCGGCGTTCTCAATGCGTCGTCACCTGAAAGTGTAACTTCCTACGGTAAAAAGCTATACTTTTGCGAAGGTAACTTTTAAGATAGAGCTCATACAGTAAAGCAAAGGTATACAAGGTACAAAAAGCACTATGGCAAAACACGGCGAAACAAAACGTGAACAAACAGCAGCCCGTCTCGAGAATACGCATGCGAGACGGGCAGCGCGTTTCTTTGCCGTTATTCTGGTTTTTGCGCTTGCGTTTACCATTGGGTTTGTTTTGCGCGGAAATGACGCCTTGATGAAACGCTTAGGCGTGGGGCTTTCTACCAGCACACAAGTAAACCCTGGTCAAACGGTTTCGGGCGACACGTACGATTCTCTTTCTGCCCGTATAGCCGAAGTTCAAGGCGTTCTTAACAACGAAAGCCTTGATGAGTACGACCTTAACACCACTACCACCGCGCTTATCAATGCGCTTCTTACCGAAATTGATGATCCCTATGCGCGCTACTTGGATAGTTCGCGTTATCAAAAGTTCCTGCAGGAATTGTCCACCACCGATTACGTGGGAATTGGCGTTATTTTTGCCGAGCAGGATTCTTCCGTTTACGTGGCCGACGTATTCACCGATTCTGTTGCGGCAGTAGCGGGTGTAGAAACGGGCGATGTTATTGTTGCTATTGACGGCGTGCAAACAAGCGGCATGACGGCAAGCGAAGTAACCAATGCGGTATTTCGCGAAGCAGGAAGCTCGATTGTTACCACGTGGCGTCGTGCGAACTCAAGTTCTAGCTCTGAAACAGGCCTTGAATATACCGTTACGCTTTATTGTTCGGAATATACCGAGCAAAACGTGGGAACACAGCTTTCCAATGGCAACGTGGGTGTGATAACGCTGGAACAAATAACGCAAAATTCTTCCTCGCTTGTTTCAGATGCCATTAAATCACTTACGGCGCAAGGCGCTACTTCTTTCGTGCTTGACCTGCGCAATTGCCCCGGCGGGTACTTAACGCAGGCGGTTGACATTGCTAATTTGTTCATGAAAAGCGGCACCATTGTTCAAATTGTTTCCAATGGCGCTACCACTACAAAGTCGGTTTCGGGTTCGGCTGTTACCGACGCTCCACTTTTCGTTTTAGTGAATAGCCAAACAGCGGCAACGGCTGAAATAATTGCGGGCGCGCTGCAAGATAGCGACCGCGCCACCATTGTGGGCGAAACCACCATGGGAAAAGGAACCATGCAGGTAACACGTGAACTTTCTTTTGGGGGAGCCCTTCGTTACACCGCTGCGCGCTACAAAACGCCCCTGGGGTATGAAATTGACGGAACGGGTATTTCGCCTGATATCAGTGTTTCCCTTGAAGGCGATGAAGATAATCAATTAGCGTTGGCGTTGGATTTGGCAGCTTCTGAAAATATCCTAGCAGGGAATTAAACGGTAACCACTATGGGGCGGTCTCGTGCACATGTGCGTCGTAGTGCGCATACCTACCCTTCGGGTACTCTGGCTGTTTATGCCGATGGTTATGGTTTTGTACGCACTTCCGAAGGCGAATTTTTTATTCCCCAGAAAAAAATGAATGGCGCCTACGATGGTGACCTGGTGGAAGTATCGCCGCTGCCTATCAAAGAGCGCGATAAAAAGTACTGCAACGATACGCTGCAATGGGTATCGGGAAAAGAGAGTCCCGCGGCGCGCGTGGTGCGTGTTATCAACCGTGCGCATGAAACCGTGGTTGGCCGCTATGAAATTGCCGAGCCATTTGGCGTTGTGATTCCCCTTGATTATCATTTGCGCCACGATATTTTTACGCTTCTGAAAGACAACCCGAACATTCCCGAAGGTGCTTTGGTGCGCGTGCGCATTACCACGTATCCCACCGGGCGCAATGCCGCAACAGGGGTTATTGAGGAAGTGCTGGGAGAAGCGGAAAAGCAAAACTTTGTGGTGGATGCGCTGATTGAGCGCAACAATTTAGAGACCGCGTTTTCTGACCAGGCACTGAGTGAAGCAGCCGCTGCTTGTGTGGATGAGCACGATGCGCTGGTGCACGGGTATCGGGATATTCGCGACCGCGTGGTGTTTACGGTAGACCCTGAAGATGCGCGCGATTTTGACGATGCGGTTTCGCTTGAGCGGGTTGGCGCTGGTGCGGGTGCTGCGGCTGCTGCGGCTGGTACGACCAGCGCGACGGGCACGGCGGCGGCGTGCGCTGGTGATGCGGACACGACCAGCGCACCCGCCGTGTGGCGCTTGGGTGTTCACATTGCCGATGTGGCACACTACGTTTCCTGGGACTCCTCGCTTGATTTGGATGCGCGCCGGCGTGCTACCAGCGTGTATTTGGTCGATAGAGTTTTGCCCATGCTGCCGCCCGCGCTTTCAAACGATTTGTGCTCGCTAAAGCCCGGCGTGGTGCGCCGCTGCATGACTGTTGATTTGTACCTGAATGAAAAAGCCGAAGTGGTAAGCGTTGACATCTACCCCGCGCTCATGGAATCACGCCGGCGCATGACCTATTCCGAAGTGCAAGAAATCTTAGATTCAGCAGGTGGGGAAGAAGCATGCGCGCCGTTTTCATCCATAGAACAGCGGCTTTTTGTGCTTGATCGCATTGCAAAACTTCGCGCTTCCCGGCGCCACGCTTTGGGTGCCCCCGAATTCTCGCAGGTAGAAACAAAAGTAAAACTCAATGATCAGCATGAACCCGTAGGAGTGGAGCTTCACCAAAAAACACCAGCAACGCAGCTTATTGAAGAAGCAATGCTTATGGCAAACCATGCGGTTGCGCATTATTTAGTTGAGCAGGGCATTCCGGGTATGTTTCGGGTGCATGAGGCGCCGCTTCCTATGAACTGCGCCGCTTTGGTGCCGGTGTTTGAAGAATTCCCGTGGTTTACGCAGGTAAATAAAGCGCTTTTTGCGCAAGGTAACAGTTTTCAAATTCAAAAAGTGTTGGAACTTTCTGCGGGGCGCCCTGAAGAAGAGCTGGTTTCTAACTTATGTTTGCGCGCCATGAAGCAGGCGGTCTACAGCCCCACCTGTGCGGGGCATTTTGGATTAGCAGAAGATGAATATCTTCATTTTACCAGCCCTATCAGGCGCTACCCTGATCTGGTGGTGCATCGCATGCTGAAAGCGCACCTAGAAAGGCGCCGCGTGGGAAAGCTTTCGCCCTTGCAGAAAAAAGCCGTATCTCAGGAGGTCTCGCAGCTTTCATGGCTGGCAGAACATTCATCGAAAATGGAGCGCCTGGCAGAAAAAGTAGCGCGCGAGTCGCACGAATACTTGCTGGTGGAATACATGCAGCAATTTGTGGGGCAGCGCTTTTCCGCCACCATTTCGGGTGTTGCCTCTTACGGCTTGTACGTGCGCCTGGACAACACGGCGGAAGGCCTTTTGCCTCTTAAAGAATTAGGGCAGGAATATTTCATGTTCGATGGTGTTCGACACCAGCTTATAGGGGAAGAAAGCGGTACGGTGTATCGCTTGGCGCAGCGTATTGCGGTAGTGTTAAGCAGCGCAAACCCGCTTACGCGCAACCTTTCGTTCAAACTTTGTAGCCCGCGCTAA
>CAVDDP010000062.1:0-6533 GCA_963607695.1 Hallerella sp. | reverse complement strand
GAAAAATGAACACTCCTCCGTCCCCTGTTCACGCGGGTGTACCCTAGTACATAAACATGGCGTCGCCGAATGAGAGCATGCGATAGCGCTGGTCAATGGCGTGCTGGTAGGCGTTCATTATGTTTTCGCGGCTTGAGAAAGCCGAAACCAGCATCATAAGGGTAGAGCGCGGTACGTGAAAATTCGTAACCATACAGTCAACCACGTTAAAGTGATACCCCGGCAAAATAAACAAACTGGTTGCCTCGCGCTGGCGGGGCAGCAGCTTTCCTGCCTGCACATCAAAAGCGCTCTCTAAGCTGCGCACACTGGTGGTGCCAATGGCAATAACGCGCCCACCTGCCGCTTTGGTAGCCTCAATGGCGGTTACTACTTCAGAAGGCACGGTGTAATACTCCGTGTGAATGTGGTGGTCTTCGGCATTTTCTTCATCCACAATGCGAAACGTGCCCAAGCCTACCTCAAGCTCTACCGTCATCCATGAAACACCCATTGCTTTAATCTCTTCGATGAGCTGGGGCGTAAAGTGTAAGCCTGCCGTGGGGGCAGCAGCCGACCCTTCACGCTTGGAATACACGGTTTGATACATTTCCATGTCACCGGCGTAGCCTTTGATATAGGGCGGCAACGGCGTTTTACCCACAGCATGCAGCGCTTCATCCAGCGAGGGAAGGGGGGTAGTTAAGTGCGCTAAGCGCTGGCCTTTGTTGTCTTCTCCTTCGTGCTGAATGAAGTCAACAATTTCGGCGGAAAGAACAACAGTGCCGTTTTCATCGCAGAAATCCACCACGGCTCCTGCTTTTAAGCGGCGCCCCGGCTTTACCAGCACTTCCCAGTAAGCGGAAGCGTTCGAGGTGGTGGCGTTTGCAGGGGCTGCACCAGCCGTTTCGCTGTTTGCGCCTGCCGCGCCGCCTGCCGTCGCGCCTGCCGTCGCGCCTGCCGCGCTCGCAGCGCCCGCACCCGCGTTCTCCAGCGTAACATCCTTCAGCAAAAACACTTCTGCCGCGCCGCCCGTGCCGCGCTTCGTGCCTAACAAACGCGCTGGTAAAACGCGTGTTTCATTCGCAATAATCAAATCACCCGGGCGTAAATACTCCTTAATATCGCGAAAAATGCGGTCTTCAACTTCGCCTGTTTGGCGATTCATAACCAAAAGCCGGCACTCGTCGCGCTGGGCGGCGGGCTCCTGGGCAATAAGTTCTTCGGGCAAGTTGTAATCAAAATCTGCGGTTTTCATGCGAATCTTTCTCTTTTGTTTGTTTTGGTATTTGGTTAAAGTCTAGCGCACTTTTCACAGTGTGATAGAATGCCGCGCAGTAAAACTATTACATAATCAAATCGTTTAACCCAAAGGAAGTTTTATGTCGCAACAAACACCCGCCTCGCAACAGGCTGCCACGCCCGCGCCTGCGCCCGCAGCCACCGCGCCCGTGCAACAAACACCTCATCAATCAATATGCCGCGTGCTCGGTATCATCGTATTCGTTTTGTCATTGTTTTTTGCGGTGACGTACGCCGCGGTTGCGGCAAGCACCATTGCGGCGCTCATCAACGTGGGCACCGGCAGTATTTCTGCCCAGGAGATTGTGGGCGATGCCGATGGCATCAACGAAATTCTGCTTGACCTGGGCCTGGGAACTTCGCTTTCAGTAGAGCAAATGGCGCTGGTAAGCCTGCTTAGTGTGGTGGCAGTGTATGTATGCGGCCTGGTATTTTCGGTTATTGCGCTTTACACGGCGCTGTGCTTAATCAAGCTACGCAAAAACCCTCAAGCAGGATACCGCACCTTTGTATGGGCACTGGTGGGCGGCATTATGATGCTTGTTTCGCTTCGCCTTGTTTCAGCCGTGCTGCTTTTTGTGGCAGCGTACTTGGCGCGCAAAGATTTCCTTAATCAGGTGGGCGAAGATGTTGAATTCGCAAACGAAAAGCACCTGGGTGCCATGCGTTTAGTAGAGATAGTAAGTATTTTCTCGTTGGTATCAAACGCCATTGTTTTGGTGTTTGTAACACAATCAAGCATATACGATGCGGCATATTGGGTAAGTTTCATTCAAATGATTCTTATGGCGGTAACGGTTTGGGTGCTTATGGGCCGCAAACAGTACGGCTGCCAAATTATCTGTGGCATGGTTGTTGCCTATTTAGTGATTGACCTTGTGGTGCAACTGGCAACAGGCCGCTTTAGCGCTGGCACCTACATTGCAACGGCGTTTTACCCCGTGCTTATGCTTATCTACTTTGCAACCAGCAAGCGTGCAAAAGCGGTTCTGGTGCAACCGTTCCGCAAAGAGGCTCAGGAAAAAGAGCTGGTAGAAGAAGAAAAACTGTGGAATCCCAAGAGCCCTATTTTCTGGCGTAACCTGCTTTTGTACTTCTGCATTTTTAGCGTGGTGGGCCACTGGATGGAATACGGCGTGTGCTGGCTTATCCGTTTGGGTTGGGTGCCCGGCACCTATGACCCCAATTCCGGCATTTGGCGCGACATGTTAAACCCCTTCTTTGTGTACGGCGCGGCCTTTGTTTTTATTGGATTGCTGCTGTTCCCGTTCAAATTGTTCCTGCAAAAGAAAACGGGCAACACCATTGTGGCGCTTATCTTAAGTTTTGTGGCAAACACGCTGTTCTGTGCGGTAATTGAACTTGTTATGGGCCTGGCGGTAAACGACCACTTGCAACTGTGGGATTACAGCACCATGGCGTTTAACTTTATGGGGCAAATTTGCCTGTTGAACACCACATTCTTTGGCGTGATGGCAACCATTATGACCTGGCTGGTGTACCCCAACTTAGAGCGCGCATTCGTGCGTATCCCGCGTGACATTATGAGCATTATTACCGTGGTGGTTGTGGTGTTCTTTGTGCTGGTAGTGTGCATGTACGTGGTGAATGTGGCGCTGCCCGGGCACTTGAATTCACTTATGGAAGAAATGGTTACTACGTCGTATTAGTGATACGAAATATAATACGCAGCATAAAAATCATTTTCTTTTTCGTGGAATACGTTAAAATGCTGAATCAACCCGCGCTGTTAAAAAACGCGGGTTGATGCGTATCAGGAATGAAAGGTAACATCGTGCGTTTTCTGCGAGCTGCCCTAAGCATCTCACTGGCGTTGGTGCTCATGCTTCCCAGTGCTGCGGTAGGTGCCGTAGCGCCCTCGTGCGCCCAAGTTGCGGAAACTTCGCAGGCTGCTACCACTTCCGCGGCGGCCACCGCCGCAGATTCCGCGAGCGATTCCGGCGCCACTTTCGCGGCGGCCACCACCGCCACCACTTCCGCTACCACCGCCACCGCCGCTGGCATTGCCGCTTCGGGCGTTTCCCAAACCGCCGTTACCGCTTCCGACTCGACTACTTCCACGAAAACCAACAACCCCTCTACCACCAAAACGGTACGCGTGGGCTGGTTCATAAGTGACTTGTTCCAGGAAGGTGGCCCCGGCGAACAAAAAAGCGGCTACGCGTACGACTATTTGCACCACATTGCCAGCTATGCCTCGTGGCAATACGAATACGTGTATGGCGATTGGACCGTGCTCTACGATAAATTGTGCAGCGGCGAAATTGACGTTATGGCGGGTATGTCGGTAAGCGAAGAGCGCGAAAGCGTAATGCTTTTCCCTAATGAGCCCATGGAAACCGACGAATATTTTCTGTATAAACACAGCTTTGATTCTTCCATAAAATCAAACGATATAAACACGTTTGCGGGCAAAAAGATTGGCGCGCTGGAAAACAATCGCATTGCAACGTTTGCGGAAGAGTGGGTAGCAAGCAAAAACGTTCAGGCAGAAATTGTGTATTTCAGCACGTTTGACGCGCTGCATGAAGCATTTGAAAACGGCGAAATTGACCTTGAGCCGCGCACTGCCGATGGCGCCTCGGATTACGCGGGAATCACGGCTGCGGTTAGTTTAGGCGAAGAGCCTTCGTATTTGGCGGTAAGCGCGTTTCGCCCCGATTTACTGAACGATTTAAACGAAGCGGTAAGTTGCATGACTTCGGTTGAGCCCTACATTATGCAGCAGCTGCAATATAACGCGTATGGCACATCGCAAACAAGCAGAACGCTTACCAATATAGAGCAAGAGTGGCTTGACCAGCACCCGGTTATTCGCGTGGGGTATATTGACAATTATCTTCCGTATTGCACAACCGATAAAAACGGGCAAACAACAGGGCTTTTAACCGATGTTATGGGCGCACTTTTTGAAGAGCTTGAAATTGAAAATGTTCCCCAAATTGAATATGTGGCGTATACCAACTATCACGCTGTGGTGGAAGCGCTGAACGCGGGAGAAATTGACCTGGGCTTTCCCGTTTCTAATAATGCATGGACGCTTGAGCAAGATAGCATTAGTGCCTCGGTAAATGTGGTATCCGATAGAGGCGTGCTTTTTTACAATAACTCTTGCACAACTGATACCATTCAAAGAATTGCTGCCAAGGAAAATAACGTTATTCAAGATGAATACACCTCAATGGTGTACCCGAATGCCGAAATAGTGTATTACCAAAACATTGATGAGTGCCTGGCTGCTGTTCTTTCAGGCGAAGTTGATGCCACCATTATGGATGCCCTGCGTGTGCAATATGTTACCAGCCGTTCAAAGTATCAAAGCCTTCAGTATGTGCAGCTTAATAACGTTACGGGCAAGTGTCTTGGCCTTGACGAAGGCAATAAAGCGCTGCTTATGCTGGTAAACCGCGGGCTTAAGGTGCTGGGTACCTCGTTTGGGTATGACAGGTCATTCCAGTATGTGGATCAGCTGTATTCCCATGATATTTTGAGCTTTATCAGAAGTCATATTGTAGGCGCTGTGGCTGTTACGTGCTGTGTTATTGCTCTTATTGTTGCGCTTTCGGTGCTGTATATTCGCAAGCAAAGGCATGAGCTTGCTGTTAAGGAAAAGCTTAAACGCCAGGCAGAAGAAGCAAACGAGGCAAAAAGCAGGTTCCTGTTCAATATGAGCCACGATATTCGCACGCCTATGAATGCCGTTTTGGGCTTTAATGAGCTTATGCTCAAAGAGATAAACAACCCTGAAAAGCTTAAAGAGTACCTTGAAAAGTCCAAATTTTCAGGGGAATATCTGCTTGGGCTTATCAACAACGTTCTAGAGATAGCGCGTATAGACAGCGGCAAAGAAAGCCTGAATGAAGAATTTGTCGACCTTAAGGATGAAAGCTACTACATTGTGTTTGAAAACGATGCGCGCGAGAAAAAGCTTAACGTTACGCGCACGGTAGAGGTGGTGCATCGCTATGTGTATACCGATGCGCAAAAGATTCGCGAAATTCTTTTGAACCTGCTTTCAAATGCGGTGAAATACACGCCAAATGGCGGCAGCATTCGCCTGCATTTGAAAGAGCTTTCGTACAATAAGGAAAGCGGCTATGCCACGTATGCGTGCTCGGTTTCTGATACCGGCATTGGCATGACGCAGGAATTCCAGGAGAAAATTTTTGATACGTTTGCCCGCGAGCGCAACACCACGGAAAGCCAGATTATGGGCACGGGCTTGGGCATGGCCATTGTGAAAAAGATGGTAGATTTAATGGGCGGTACCATTGAGGTTCAAAGCCAGCCGGGCGTGGGCAGCACGTTTACGGTTACCATGCAGCTTAAGGTGGTGGAAAACCCCGAGGCGTATCTTGAGAAAGAGCAGGAAGCTGAAGCGGAAAGCACGTATAGCCTGGAAGGCTTGCGCCTTTTGGCAGCCGAGGACAATGAACTTAACGCCGAGATTTTAGTGGCGCTTTTAGAGGGTTTGGGTGCCGCGGTAGAAATTGCGCACGATGGCGTGGAATGCGTTGATATGCTGCAAAGCCACGCTGCAGGGTATTACGATTTGATTTTGATGGATATTCAAATGCCCCGTTTGAACGGCTATGATGCGGCACGAAAAATTCGTGCGCTGGCAGATGCTGAGAAAGCGAACATTCCTATTGTTGCTATGACGGCTAATGCGTTTGACGAAGACAAGAGGAACGCTTTTGATGCCGGCATGAACGGGCATGTTGCAAAGCCTTTAAATGTGGAAGTGCTCACGGGAACGCTTAAGGCGTTGCTGGGGTAGGGGTTGTTTGGCTAGGCGCTTGGGCTGCCTGCTGGGCTGCTTGTGCCGTTTGGGCTGCCTGCGCTGCGCGCTCGTGCGCCTGTTCGGCTTGCTGCGCCGCCGTTTGGGCTGCTGCTTGTGCCGCCCGCGCCGCCCGCGCCGCTTTGCGGGCACGCCGCGCCGCCTTGCGCGCTTCTTTGCGAATAGCGCGCTCTAAGTTTGCTTCATCCAGCGAAAAATGGCACCCGCAGTAATTCTGCCTGTACATTCCCAGCGCACGGCTTTTATCTTCTGCTGCTTGAAAATACGGGCGATAATCCACAAAAGCGCTGGTTAACCCCGCTGCGCCAGCAGCGCGTTCAAGCTCTTCTTGAATGGTGGCGGTGTACTGAAACGGGCTTACCGAAAGCGTGGTGCTCAGCGCATCAAAACCGTTTTCCTTCGCATAGGCCGCTGCGTGCTCAAAACGCAG
>CAVDDP010000061.1:0-9616 GCA_963607695.1 Hallerella sp. | reverse complement strand
ACGTAGACCCTATGGCCGACGCGCTTTCTCCCGCCGATCACGAAAAAGAGCAGCAGTTGCTTGAGCAGGATCGCTTGCAGCGTACCGGGCGTATAGAGGCAATTCGCCAGAATGCCGGCGCCGCCTTGCCCAAGCTTGAGCTTCCCTTTATAAAGCATTTGCATAATGAGGATCTTCCCACCATTGAGGTTCCTGAAGAACACAAGGGGGGAGAAGCTGCTAAAGACCCTGCTAAAGACTCTGCTAAAGACCCTGCTAAAGAACCCACTACGGAATCCACCAAAGGCTGACCCCACCGCGCATGAGAATTCTGGCTCTTGATATTGGAACAGTGCGCGTAGGCGTGGCAGTGAGCGACCCTGCGCAACGTGTCGCAACGCCCGTTTGTGTTCTTCCTTCGCAGGAGGTGCGCGCAGGCGCGCGCTCATTTCGCCGGGTGCTGGAAGATTGGGAACCCGAGCTTCTTTTGTGCGGGCTTCCCTATACCATGGCAGGGGAAGAAGGCCCGCAAGCTGCGTTCATTCGAAGCTTTGCGTTGCAGGTAAGCAAGCAATGTGACCTTCCCGTTGAATTTACTGATGAGCGCTTAAGCTCTGCGCAGGCGAAACGGAGTTTGCGTGAAAAGGGGTACTCTCAGAAAGAAATGCGCGGAAAAGTGGATATGATAGCTGCCGGATTATTTTTGCAAGCGTGGCTTGATGCGCGTAATGCGTAAGAAATTTTGTGCTTGGAACAGCGCTTGCGTTATGTATTGCGTTATGTATAAGCATCCCCCCGCGGAAGGATAGTACTTTATGACTCATAGGCGCCAAACAACAGATTACACTCAGCGCCCCAGCCATGCGGTTCGCGCTTCTCATGTACGAAGTGAAAAACCTACCAACCCAAAGCGCATGACGTATTCGTCGCACCCCAATCATGCTGCCCGGGTTGCGCATGCGCGCGCCGATAAAATGTTTCGTACCTACGACACTTCGGCCATTCAACCCAAAAAGAGCAAGGCTCCCATGGTTTTTGGCATCATTTTGATGATTCTTATTGTGGGTGGGCTTGTTTTTGGTGCGCTTACCTTGCTTCGTGGCTGCTCTGAAGAAGCCAATCTTTTGCCTTCTTCAGAATCGGCTGTTGTGGTAGTGCCTGAAGGAGCAGGGGCTTCTACTATTGCATCCAGCTTAAAAGAGGCAGGTCTTATAGCCGACTCCCAAGAATTTGTGAAGCGCGTAACAGCGCTTGGTGCCGAGACTTCCCTTAAGCCGGGAACCTATACCATTCAAGGTGGCACCACTACCGACAACATTATTAAAGCGCTTCAGGCTGGGCCGGGCATGACGGGCACTTCGCTTACCATCCCCGAAGGGTATACGCTTGCGCAAATTGCAACGCGGGTAGAAGAAGTAACAGGTGGCAGCGTGAGTGCCAGCGACTTTACCAGCGCAGCTAGCGATGCCAGCGTGTATGCTTCTGATTATTCGTTCCTAAGCGATGCGGGAAGCAAATCGCTGGAAGGATTTTTGTTCCCCAAAACGTACAGCATCGATGAAAGCGCTACTGCTGATTCTATTATTCGCCTAATGTTAGACCAGTTCAAAACCGAGTTTTCAACGCTTGATACCAGTTATGCCACTGAAAAAGGCTTAAGCTTGTACGACATTGTGAACCTTGCTTCCATTGTGGAAAAAGAATCAACTTCTTCTACGCGCACTACGGTTGCCTCGGTGTTCTACAATCGCTTGGACATTGGTATGGCGCTACAATCCGACGCCACCACTGCCTATGAAGTGGGGCATGACCCCAGCTACGATGAGGTGCACGCCGATACCGAGTACAGCACGTATGCGAACAACGGCTTGCCGCCTACTCCTATTTGCTGCCCTGGCCTTGAGTCGTTGCAAGCAGTTTGCAGCCCTGAAGAAACGTCGTATTACTACTTCTACTTTGAAGAAGAAGACGGCGAAATGAAGTACTACTTCAGTGAAACTAACGACGAACATAACGCTGCAGTCTTTGGCTAATATATTCCGCCGTTCTAACGAACGGCGCAATTAATCGACGCTGCACAGCAGCTACACCTTTATTCCGCCGCTTTCCAAGCGGCGGAATTGTTTGAAGCTAAGTAAAAACTTATGAGAAATAGTAAATGTAGGAGGAAAATCAAAAAATGTTGATTTCCTCCTACATTTTTTAAATATGAAGAAAATAAAATAGGAGGAAATTTAAAAATTTACGATTTCCTCCTACAAATTTCGACGATTCGTGTCGTATTTCGACTCATTTTGTAGTTAGTCGCTAGCAAAAGCCTTATTTTTGGCAAAAAAAGTAGGAGGAAATTGCGAAAAATGCAATTTCCTCCTACTTTGCTAGAAACCTACTCAAAGAAAATAGGAGGAAAATTAAAAAATTGAAATTTCCTCCTATTTTTTGATTTGTTACCGTGCCTTTAGGGCAAAGTGTGTAGGCTGAAAGGGACATTCGTCTCAAGCTTGCTTGAATAATGCTTCTCTGGAACTCATGGTTAATGAGTGTTAGCAGCTGGATATGCGAATGCATTTTGCACCCGCTTATCCTGCTTCGATATCGGCTCAACCCCTTTCAGCCCGCACGCTTCGCTTGACCCTTCATCATCTTGCCCTGTAAGAGCGCCTTGCATTGTGTGCACTCTGTGCCACTTACGTGAAAAGGGTGCGAAGCGGGGGTATCGTTTCAGCTTTTTCAAAGTTTTCGTTCCTACACTGCACACTGTTTAATACGAAATTCATCAATACGTACGTTACCGTGAGAGTTGGAAAAGCAGTGAGATTTACTCATTCAGCAAAAAACAAGTACCTGTTTATTTCTTCAAGCATAAAAAAACGGCGCATGCGCGCTGCTATGTTTGCCATAGCGGCAATTGTGCTTATCACGTTTTTATCGTTTCGAGGGGCGGTGTATTCCTCTGCTTCTTCGTCGCAGTACTATAGCTCTGCAAGCATGCGCACTGCGCTTGCTGCCGAGCCTGACACTTACTCAAGCCCAACAGATGTTTTTGACGTAGAAGACACCCCTGCTACAGCGTCGCAGGTGCAAGGCGTGTTCTATCAGAGCTTAGGAACCAGCGCCGAAGACATTGCAACCGCTTTTGCGGGTATTCCCAGCGATGCCGATGTTACGGCGTTTTCGCTGGTAGAAGGTACGGAAGAGGCGGAACTTTCCAGCGAGCAGCTTGAAAGCATTGAAAGTGCTATTTCTAACATTGGGGCAGAGTGCGCCTTTGTGATTGTGGATGCGCAAACAGGGCAGGGTATTCAGTACAATTCTTCTTCGCTTTTGTACGGCGCAAGCTCTGCTAAGGCGTGGTATGGGCTTTATCTGGCGCAGCTTGCCGATGAAGGAAGCATTTCCCTGGAAGATTCTGTGTATTGCTATGGAACCGATTATCCCACGTCGGGCACGTGGAGTGACCCGTATTGTGTGGGCGCGCTTTTGGAAAACACCCTTTTGTACTCCGACAACAGTGCCTACATTGCCCTGCGCGACACCTACGATTGGGATGGCTTTACGCAGTGGCTTGCCGGTTTGGACATAGACCAAAATATTGTGCTTGATCAGTCGTATTATCCGTTTTTAACGGCACAGTCAAGCGTGCAAATTTGGGCGAACATCTACGAATATATCAACTCCGATGCAGAAAACGCCGCCTGGCTCAAATCGCTTTTGGGCGGCACCGAGGTTTCTTTCTTGCGCGACGCCCTGAGTGAAAGCGGCACGGCCGCAACGGTGTTTAACAAAGCCGGGTGGGATTCTGCAAGCAGCTACGATTGGTATCAGGCGTGTTTGGATACGCTCTGCGATTCCGGGATTGTGCAGATAGGTGGGCACACGTACTTCGTTTCGGCTATTGCGAATATTGGCGAAGGCGAAGAGAACACCGCACTGCTTGAAAATCTTATTGCAGCGCTCTTTTAAATTCCAGCCACTTCTGCTGTTTTTCTCTTGTAACCCGCGCACGGTGCGCGCTGCGTTACAATAGCGTGCAAACAAAAGGAAAGGTTGCACGTTTATGGAGTACGTAACAGCGGGGGATGCACACGGCCAGGCACTGGTGGCGCTGGTTTCGGGTATTCCTGCGGGTTTGCGCCTTTCAAGTGAGCAGGCGGAAAGCGATTTGCACCGTTGCCTTTCGGGGTATCAGGCGCCTGCTGGAATGTTTCGCTACGTAGAGGTTGAAAGCGGGCTGTGGGAGAATACCACCACCGGCGCGCCTGTGTCGTTTTTGATTTACGGCGATGATGAACCTGATCAGGCGGGTGAAGCTGCGCAATCAGGGGAAACTGTGCAGGCGGGGGATGCTTTGCCGGTGCAGGACGCTGTGAGCCGGGAAGCTGCAGGTTCGTGGGAAGCCGCCCACGCCGGTGGTATCGGTGGCGCCGGCGGGTTAACACCACGCCCGGGCAGGGGCGATTTAGCAGCCATGCTCAAAACAGCATCTGATTCGGTGAGCCCCGTTGCGCAACGCTTGGATTCGTATGATACGGCAGCGTGCGTGGTGGCGGCATCGGTTCCGCGCGAGTTTTTGGCGCAATTCGGCGTTGAAGTTTCCTCGCTGGTAACGCGCATTGGCAGCGCTTCTTTATCACGGGAAAACCTACAAGCAATCATGGCAAACTACAGCGCACTTGATACGGAATTTTCTGCCGTGCGTTGCCCTGACCAGGGCGTATCGGAAGAAATGCTTGCGTGCCTAGAGCAAGCACGCGCGCAAGGCAAAACGCTGGGCGGTACGTTTCAGCTGCTGGTGAGCGGGCTTTTGCCGGGGCTGGGTTCATTCGCGCAGCGCCGTGAGCGCCTGAATGCGCGCCTTGCAGCGGCGCTTTTTTCGCTTCCTGGTGTGGTAGCAGTGGAATTCGGTGACGGGTGCGCCCTGGCACAAAGCGAAGGCCCTGCTTGTCACGATGCAATTTTAGTGGGCGCTTCCCTTGGTTTTACGCGCGCCTCAAATCACGCAGGAGGCATTGAGGAAGGCTTGTGCTCGGGCGAGCCCCTGTTGATAAGCGTTTCGGTGGCACCCTCTTCACCTACGGGGGCTGGTGCTGAAAGCATTAATGTTGAAACTTTGGAACCCGCGCGTTGCAGTACGCCAACAGCGCCTGTTTGCGTTGTTCCTGGCATTGCAGTAGCGGCCGAGGCAGAAGTGGCATTTGTGCTGGCCAATGCGTATTTAGAGCAATTTGGCAACGCAAACATGGCAGACATTTCCGCCAGCGTTTCTGCATATAGCAATCGGCTGAAACGGGCGGCGCGATAGCCATGACCTATGTTCCTCCTAAATACGAGTTGCATGAATCCGTGTTTTTTGTGGGCTTCATGGGTGCGGGAAAAACCAGCACGGCGCGGCGCTTGGCGCGCACTTGTGGGGCAGCAAGCATCGACATGGACCGCTATATTGAACGCCGCGAAAAGTGCAAAGTGGCCGACATTTTTGCACGTGGCGGCGAAGATCTTTTTCGCTCTATTGAAACAGAAATCTTAGAGGAGCTTTCTGACCGCGAGCCGCTTTTGATTTCGTGCGGCGGCGGTATTGTGGTAAACGATGAGAGCCGCCGTGTTCTGCTGAAAAAAGGAACTGTGGTGTATTTGCGCATTTCCGCTGATGAGGCTAAGGCGCGCATCTCGAATTTTGCGAGCCGGCCGCTTTTTGGCGACATTGAAAATGCACGGCGCTTGAATGCTGCGCGTGCCCCCATGTATGAGGAAGTTGCCGATATTGTGGTAGATACCGCAGGTAGAAGCGTTGCGGATATTGCGCGCGAAGTGCGCCGTGCCCTTATCAAAAAGGGAGTGTTATGCGAAAGGCAAAATTAGTAGTTACGTTTGAGCATGCTCCCAGCTATGAGGTGCGCATTGCTGGTGGCGCCCTTGATAAGCTGGGGGAAGATGTACGCTGCGCTTTGGAGTGTGCCGACGACGATTTGACGGGTGCTGGCGACGATTTGACGGGTGCTGGCGCCAAGGCGGCGGGTGCTGCGGCGGATGCTGCGGCGGGTGCCGGCGAAGCGCCGGATGATTCGCGCATTATCCTTCTTGCCGATGCTTCTGCCCCTAAAAGTGCTGTTCAAAGCGCTAAAGTGGCACTTGCCCAAGCGGGGTATCGCACTGTTTGCATCAGTGCTTCAGCTACCGATGCGCTTGCCACAGCAGGCGAGCTATGGCAAGCGTTTACGCGCATTCATGCAAGCAGTAAAGAGGTAGTAGTGGCATTGGGTGACACGCCGTTTTTGCAGCTGGCGGGCTTTGTTGCTACTGCTTTTTCGGGCGGGTTGGCGTGTGTGTATGTTCCTACCACGCTTGCAGGCGCCCTTACCATGAGCGTATCGGATTGCGCTCCTTTGAATGTAAGCGGCACAAACGCGCAGGTAAAAGCAGAATTGCACCCTGCTTTTTCATGTGTAGATTTAAACGTGCTGGCACAAGCTACACCTGAACAATGGCAAAGTAGCTTTGCGCTGCTTGTTCAAGCCGCCCTGCTTTCCTCTGATGAGTTTTTCTTCTGGCTGTGTGACAATGCTTCGGCACTGCGAAACCACTCAACAGAAGTGTTGTGCGAAGCGTTGGTGCGTGCTTTGAGTTTTCGCAGCGCGCTTTCAACCAGGGCAGAAAAGGGTAACGCAAGCGCTTTTGATTGCTTGCGCTATGGGCAAGAATTTGCGTACGCAACGGGAGCTTCCCTTGCGCAGGGCATGCGCTTTTCTGCTTTATTGGCGCAGTTCAAAGGGCTAATCTCGCCCGATATTGTAGAAGCGCAAGACAGTTTGTTGTCTTCGCTTGGCTTCATTCAACCAGATACTTTTGACACAAAACAGGCACTTGAGGGGCTCCTTTCGTTTGAGAGCTTGGCAAAAAGCAAACAAGGCGAAGGCGCTTACCTTATACTTCCCCTGGATATTGGGCAGGTAGAACGCGTTTTTGTTCCTGTGGAAGAGTTGCAATCATGTTTGGAAGTGTTCTTATGAGTGATACCCGCTTAGCGAATTTTCGCAAAACTTTGGCGCAACAAGGGCTTTCTGCCTTTTATATGCGCAATGAATCTGACATTTATTGGCTTTGCGGCTTTGACGATGTTTTTGATGGCGAAGGCGCCTTTTCGCTTTTAGTTACGCCTGATCAGGCGCTTTTACACACGGATTCCCGCTATGAAATTGCCGCACGTGCTGCCGCGCAAGGCTCGGCTTTTACCGTGAGCACCCAGCGTGCAAGCCATGAGCGTGTAGCGCTGCAGGCTCTTGACGTGATAAAAGCTGCAGAGGAAACAGGGGAAAATACAGGGGAAGCTTCCCGCACTGCGGAAGCCAGCGGGGAAGCGGTAAGCGCTTCCGAAGCCATTGCCACCACAGCGGAAGAGCCGCTGCGCTTAGGCGTTGAATCCACCCTTACGTTGGGGGAGTTCCGCGCACTAGAGAAAGCCGCGGCGCCGCAACCGGCGCCCCAGCCCGCATCCGCAACGCAGCCAGCCCCAGCGCCCCAACCGGCGCCCGCCCCGGCGCCCCAGCCCGCCCTAACCTTCCAGGAAACCCACGACCTGTGCGTGAATTTGCGCGCCGTAAAAGACGCAACCGAAATTGCCCGCCTGAAAGCAGCGCAAGCCATTACCGATGCTGCATTTGCCCACATCATTCACTACATGCGCCCTGGTATGACCGAGCGCCAGGTGCAACTTGAACTTGAGCATTATATGCTGTGTCACGGCGCAGCCGGCCTGGCTTTCACTTCCATTGTTGCCACCGGTGCACACGGAGCCAGCCCGCATGCCGTTTCCAACGACACGGTTTTGCAAGCGGGGCAATGCGTGGTTATGGATTTTGGAGCTCGCGCGCAAGGGTATTGCTCCGACATGACGCGCATGGTGTTTTTGGGCCAGCCCTCGCAGCAGCTTCGCCATGCCTATAGCGTTTTGCGGGAAGCAAACGAAACGGTAGAGGCGTTTCTTGCGCCCGGCATTACGGGTGCGCAGGCGCATGAAAAGGCAGAAGAAATTCTAGCAGCGGGCGGCTTCGCCAAAAAAATGGGCCACGGTCTAGGTCATGGCGTGGGTATTGATATTCACGAACAGCCCAATCTTTCGCCTAAAAACACCAACCCGCTTGTTGCAGGAAATGTGGTTACCGTAGAGCCGGGAATCTATATTGCGGGCGAATTTGGTATGCGATTGGAAGATTTTGGTGTGATTACCGATACAGGTTACCAGGTATTTACGCAAACTTCGCATGAAATGGTTATAATATAGCAGTTTATTTCAGTTTCTTTTGAAGCTTGCGCGTCGCATTCGCATTGTTTGCGCACCCCGCTTCAGCCAAGTAGGAGGATTTTTCATGGCAATTTCTACCGCCGATTTTAAGAACGGCATGTGCATTAGCTACAACAACAAGGCATGCGTTATTGTTGAATTTCAGCATGTAAAGCCTGGTAAGGGCGGCGCTTTTGTGCGCACCAAGCTGCGCGACATCCGCACCGGCCGTGTTGTTGAGTATACGTTTAACGCAGGTACTAAGTTTGATGCTATTCGTTTGGAAACCCGCAAGCTTCAGTACTTGTACAACGATGGTGACACCTACAACTTTATGGATATGGAATCCTATGAGCAATTGGAAGTAAACGCCGAGCAAATTGGCGAAGCTGCTAAGTGGCTTAAGGAAAACGATGAAGCCTCGCTTCTTTACGCCGATGGCGAACTGGTAAGCGTTGAGCCGCAAATGTTTGTGGAATTGGTTGTTACCGAAACAGACCCTGGCTTTAAGGGCGACACGGTGCAAGGTGGCACTAAGCCGGCAACGCTTGAAACGGGCGCCGTTGTGCAAATTCCTATGTATATTTCTGAAGGTGAAACCGTACAAATTGACACACGCGACGGTCGTTTCGTAAAACGCGTGTAACGCCGTATCCATTCGTCTAAGGAGGATGTTCGTTCCATAGTGGACACAGGTATACAAAATTATCTGGGTAGTATTATCGCAATGATAATTTGCCTTGTTTTGTCGTCGTATTTCAGCGCAACCGAGACAGCCTTTTCGTCTTTGAACAAAACGCGCATGAAAGTTTTGGCTGATGACGGCAATAAGCGAGCCGCGCGTGCACTTGCTCTTGCGGAAGACTACGACAAGCTTATTTGCTCTATTCTCATTGGCAACAACATTGTGAATATTGCCATGGCTTCCATTGGAACCATGCTGTTCATTGGCTTGTACGGCGATATTGGCGCCACGCTTTCAACGGTGATTGTTACCATTGTAGTTCTGATTTTTGGCGAAATTACCCCCAAAAGCGTTGCGAAGGACATGCCCGAAAAATTTGCCATGTTCAGCGCGCCGTTTATTCGCCTTATTGTGCTTTTGCTTACCCCGGTTAACTTCTTGCTTACGCAATGGAAAAAGCTGGTTTCGCGCTTCTTTAAAACAGACGACGACGCAAAGATTTCGCACGAAGAGCTGCTGTTGTTAATGGAAGACGCCGAGCAAGAGGGCGGCATTGACGAAAACGAAGGCGAGCTTTTGCGCAACGCGCTTGAGTTTGGCGATTTATCGGCTGCGGAAATTTTGACGCATCGTATTGAGATTGAAGCGGTTGATATCACGGATTCTCACGAGGA
>CAVDDP010000060.1:0-4741 GCA_963607695.1 Hallerella sp. | reverse complement strand
GCGCTCGTGCCAACGACGTGGGGTGATTTCGGTTGAATCCCGCTGCTTCAAAAGACACAAACTCAATGCCCGCTTGTGGCACCAGGCGCGCTTCTACCCCTTGGGGTGTTCCTGCAAAAACTACCTGGCAGCCCTTTTCTTGCAAAACTTCTGCCAAAGCTAATGCAGGGTTAATATGACCGGCGGTTCCTCCGCCCGATAAAACAATAAGCACAAGTTACCTTCTTTCGCGTGTTCGTGAAAACGAGGAAGATTCTGATTGATAGCCTGAATGCCGTTGCGCCTGATACGACGCTTGGCGCTGTGCGCGTTCGGTGCCCGACCATTGCGCGCGTTCAACGCCCAACTGTTGCGCCCGCTGCTGCCGTGGCAACTGCTGCGACCGGCGCGGCGTGCGCCCCGCTTGCTCCCGCGCCTGGCTTTGGGGCGCATGCGTGGTCACGCGCAAGTTCTCGCGACGCCGCGTGAATTCCGCTTCAGGCGTTTCTTGCTCAGACGCACGAGAACACGCCAGAACAAAGCCCAGAATAATCATGGTTGCAATCATAGACGACCCGCCAACGGAAAAGAACGGAAGCGGCTTTCCCGTCATAGGAAAAAGAGAAATAGCGCACCCAATGTTCAAAAACGCCTGGAATACCAACATGGTTGTCAAACAGCCTGATAAACCACGCGAAAACGAACTTTGACAATGCCTTGAAATTTTTAATCCAAAATACAGCAAGGCTAAAAAGAGCAGCACGATAGCCATGCCGCCTACCACGCCAAGCTCTTCGCATACCACCGCAAAAACGTAGTCGGTATTGTTGGCGGGCAGGTATAAAAACTTTTCGCGAGAATTTCCTAATCCAACACCAAAAAGGCCACCATCGGCAAGCGCATACAAAGAATGAATGGTTTGATACCCTGATCCAAAGCCATCTTCACCATCGTTCCATGGGTCAAGATACACCATGCGTTCACTACGGTAGCCGCTCCCAAATACCGCGACCAGCCCCAAAATGGCACAAACAGCAACAATGATAAGAAGGGCTTTCATTGGCTTATTGGTATAATAGAGCGCAGCAATCAAACATACGGCAATAATGATAGTGGTACCAAGGTCAGATTGCGTGACATAGATAAGCCCCAAGGGGAAAACTAAAAAAAGAAAGAGGCCAATTATCAGGCTTTTAAGCGGTATTTCGCCTTTATCGTAGTCTTCAATTATTTTGCAAGCCACCAACGCCAGGCCAATTTTTATGAACTCGCCGGGTTGTACTTCACCCAATACCGGCAGCACAATCCAGCGCTTCGCACCGCCATGGCTTACGCCAAAAAGTGCAGTAGCTATAATGAGCGTAAAACACACACCCCAAATAATCCAGGTAATTTTTCCGTTCCAAAAATCCTTCCAAAAATTTAAAGGCAAAAGAAAAATAAGTACGGCCACTACCATACCAATGGCAGCTAATTTACCCTGGGAAAGCAGGTAGCTGGTGCTTTCATGATCTTCAGAAATAGAGGTTATGGTGGAAGCCGAAAAAGCCATAACCAGCCCACACAGAAGCAAAATGGTGGCTACCACACAAAACCCTAAACGAGGCTTTAGTATAGAAAGAGGTATATCTTTGAGGCTCATAATGTTAACTCTTACCGCGCAAAACTACGTATCTTATGCGCCCAAACGCTCACGGCGGGCTGCTACCAATTTTTTAAACACTTCGCCGCGCTCTTCAAAACAGCTAAACTCATCAAACGATGCACAAGCAGGAGAAAGCACCACATTATCACCGGGGCGCGCCACGGAAAGCGCCGCGTCAAGTGCTTCTTCTAACCACGCGCCACGCAAAAGGGTAAGGTTTCCCTGGTTGGCGGCAAAGGCATCGTAGAAGCGGTCTTGGCATTCTCCAAAACAAACAACAGCATGAGCATATTTCTTTGTTTCTTCTACCAGCTCTGATAAATCGGTTCCTTTATCACGCCCACCATAGAGCACCACTACACTTCCCGGCTCAAAAGAAGAAAGCGCCTTTAAGCTGGAATCAACATTTGTTGCCTTGGAATCGTTAAAACAATGAACGCCCGCAATGCTGCCACAGGGCTCATTGCGATGCTCCAAAGGCGCAAAACTTTGCAAGGCACAAGAAATCTGCTGGTCAGTTGCCCCTATTGCCAGGGCACAGCAGGCAGCAGCCAAGGAGTTTGAAATGTTGTGGTCACCCTTAATTTGCAATTGCGAAGTTGCACACAGCTCATGGCGCACGCCCTGGTATTCAACCACAAGCATCTCGTTTTCATCCACATAGGCAGCGGCAGCTGCGCCACAGCGAACAATCATGCTTTCACGAACACCCGCTGCCGTGCCTAAAGGCACATAATCAAAGCCGCGTAAAGCTGGATTAAGTGCTTTCAGCTCACGAATCTTTGCGCGAACAACATCGTCGGTGGCATCTAAAATAGCAAGCGCACCCGGGGTTTTGCTCAAGTTTTCCAAGCACTTAAACTTTGCGTCCCTATAGGCTTCAAACGATTTGTGCCAATAAAGATGATCAGGCGTAACATTTAAAATCACGGAAGCAACCGGTGCAAAGCGCACGGTGGAAGCCAACTGAAACGATGACAACTCCGCCACGTACACTTCCGCTTTACCAGCAGAAACGGCGTCTAAGCAGGTATCGCCAATGTTGCCAACCGCTAACGCGTTAAAGCCTGCAACTTGCAAAATATGAGCCGTAAGAGAAGTAGTAGTTGTTTTTCCATTGGTGCCCGTAATGGCAATCCAACGGGAATCGGCAGCGCTTTCGCGCCAGGCAAATTCCGCTTCACTTATGATTTCACGGGAAGCCGCAGCGGCATTCTGATAAAAATCGCTGAATTGCGAAATGCCCGGGCTTGCAATACAAAGGTCATAATGCTCCGTAAATGTTTCGCATTCAAAAGCAAATGTGACCTGGTCGTTTTCGTAGCGTTGTGCGAAATCCTGCGCTTTGGTATTCTTTTCGCCTGCCGCAACAAAAACGCTTTCTACACGCGTACCCACCAAAGCAGAAAGATAACGCGTAGCAGCCATGCCGCTTTTTCCTAAACCAATAATTAAAACGCGCCCCAAAGAACAAGGCGCATATTTTTTGTGGGGAAGAAGCTCCCCCGCGTTTGTTTCGGGAACACTCTTAACGCTTGCTGTACTCATAGAAAACTCCTACATAATGGTTTCAATGAAATACCAAAGAAAACCAGTAGCTGCTAAAACACCTGATACAATCCAAAAGCGCACCACAACTTTGGTTTCGCTCCAACCCTTCTTCTCAAAATGATGATGAAGGGGTGCCATAAGAAAAATGCGCTTTTTCGTGCGCTTATAATGAGCAACTTGAATCATCACGGAAAGCGCTTCGGCAACGAACAGGCCTCCAATGATAATAACCACAAATTCGGTTTTGGTAAGAACCGCCAAAGCTGCAAGCGCCATACCAAGCGCCAAAGAGCCGGTATCGCCCATGAAAATATCGGCAGGAAACGCATTGAACCACAAAAAGCCAATGCACGCGCCCGCCAGCGCCGCGGCAAAAATGGCAGAGTCAAGCAAATCGGAACGGTACGCAATGGCAGCCATAACCAGCATAACAATCATCACGGTTCCTGCAGCAAGGCCATCAAGACCATCAGTCAAATTCACCGCATTACACATGCCCACCATTAAGATGTTTACGAAAATAAGGTAGAGCCACGGAATAGAAATACCATTACCAACAGGCATAACAGTGGTTACTATTCCCAGATCAAGCGTGCAGATAAAAGGAATGTGCACCGTTGGCTCAATATCGCCCATATTAACGGCAACTAAGCAAAACACGGTTGCAATAAGGAATTGCCCTACCAACTTTGCTTTAGGCGTTAATCCCAATGAACGCTCATGAGCAATTTTTGAAGCATCGTCGATAAGCCCCAAAGCGCCTGCCAAAAGCGTTGCCGCTAGAAGTAACGCCGATTGAATTGAAGGAGAACACACCAAAAGCGAGGTAATAATAACGGCAACAAGCATAATAAGGCCACCCATGGTGGGGGTTCCTTGCTTGACCAAGTGACTTTGCGGGCCATCGGCGCGCACCTGCTGCCCCACATGGCTTGATCGTAAAACGCGAATGAAAGCCGGCATGAACAGCATAGTTAAGGCAGCGGCAAAAACAACCGCCAAAAATACCAAAAACGTTGGGTAATGAGCAAAACCAGAAAACATTTATCGAATCAGTCCCTCCACTACACGGGATAAACCCATGAAATGAGAAGCTTTCACCAGCACTATATCGTTTGGTTCAAGCATTGTATCAAGCGTTCCTAAAATATCAGAAACAGCGTTTGCTTGCATGATGTTTTTCGCGCTCATGCCACCTTCAAGCGCTGCTTGCGCAATAAACGCAGATTCTTCCCCTATGCAAATAAGATAATCAACATCCAGTTGCGCAACAAGTTCTCCAATGCTTCTATGGCAAGCGTGCGCATAGGAACCCAGCTCACCCATATCGCCTAACACAGCAATATGACGCCCTCTTGTTTCCATTGCCACAAAAGTCAAAAGAGAAGCACGCATGGATTCCGGGTTGGCATTATACGCATCGTTGATAATGGTGTATCCTGCCCGCGCCCGCACAATTTCTTGCCTGCCCGACTCGGGTAAAGCCTGCTCAAGCGCATGAGCAACGGTGGTAAGATCCATGCCGCATTGCAAACCCACGGCACTTGCGGCAGTGGCATTTGAAAC
>CAVDDP010000059.1:0-8284 GCA_963607695.1 Hallerella sp. | reverse complement strand
GTATGCCCAGGTAGAAGTACGGGAAGTGCCCGATATAGACCCCGCCCGTGCTGGTGGTGTTGCGGGCAGCTTAGAGCGCGAAGGCGAAGCAATTCTGGCAGCTCTTCCGCAGCGCGCCCATGTTTTTCTTCTTGCCATACAAGGAAAAGAGCGCTCAAGCGAAGATTTTTCTGCACACTTAGATGAGCTGGCATTATGTGGGGAAAGTAACGTTGCTTTTGTTATTGGCGGAAGCAATGGTGTGAACAATGCAGTGCGCACCCGCGCGAACGAAACGTTTTCCTTTGGGCGCATTACGCTTCCCCATAATTTAGCGCGCGTTGTGCTGCTTGAGCAGCTGTATCGTGCGTTCAAAATTTCCCGCGGCGAACCGTATCATAAATAATAGCAGGCAGTAGCAGGCCGCAAAAAAGTACGCCCGCGGTTAGGCGAGCGTACTAATAATCCGATACAGGTTTGCGCAAAAAGGCGTAAGCCCAAAGCACGCGGCTTCCTTATTCCGCGTAGATTTCTTTTTCTACCACCAGGTCATTTTTGATGTGCCCCACCAGCTTTTGCAAGGCATCAATGCAGTTGGGGCGAATGTCGGCGCCAATAAGCACGTACATCAAAGAATCTCCCACTTCGCAGCGCCCTTCGTTCAGCCAGGTGCGCACATAATAAACGCCTGGCCAGGTAAGTGCCTCTTTTTCGGCAGCCGCAAGGCCTTGCGCATCGTAGGAAAAATCAACGGCAACAACTTCAGGCAACCCCTCTTTTCCTTCGCGCACCTGCGCTTTAGGGGTAATGCGTACCACGCCGTTGTGGGTTAAAAACATGCCGCATTGCGCAGCGGCTTCCGACTGCTTTGCTTCCTTGAGCCACAGGTCAAGTGAAGGTTCTTGCTTTGCCACGATTTCTCTCCTTTGCTTTTGCGGCTTTTGGTGTCTTTTTTGCCGCATTCCGTTTGTTCGGGAGCAGTTTACCACGCTTTTACGTGCGCAAACTGTGGCATAATGTAACCGATTGCGAAAACACGCAACGCACGCAAAAAGGAGCAGCTGGTGAACGTGATGGATGCATATACCGCTTTTGTGGTACACCACAAGAAGGGCATTGTGGTGGCAACCGCGCTTTTGTGTGTTGTGTGCGCCATAAGTTCCCTGTTTGTTTCCGTGAACTATGACATGTCGTCGTATTTGCCCGAGAGCTGCGATTCTGCAAAAAGCTTGCAGGTCATGAACGAAGAATTCACCCAGGATATTCCCAACGTGCGCGTGATGGTAGACAATGTTACGCTTGCTGAAGCGCTGGATTACAAGCAACAAATGCAGCAGGTAGAAGGCGTGGAAGCGGTTATGTGGCTCAACGATGTGCTGGATGTTACGGTGCCGCTGGAAACGCAGGATACCGAAACGGTGGAAAGCTACTACAAAGATGGAAATGCCCTGTTCAGCGTTACCATTGATACCAGCAAAGACACCGAAGCTATAAATGGCTTATACCAGGTGGTGGGCGAGAGCGGCCACATTGCGGGCGAGGCTGCCAAAACAGCCGAAACGAAATCGATGGCTGTGTCGGAGGTGGTAAACGCCTTCTTTATTCTGGTGCCGCTTATTTTGCTGTTGCTGGTTGTGTCTACTACCTCGTGGCTTGAGCCGCTTTACTTCTTGCTTGCCATTGGCGTTTCCATTTTGCTGAACATGGGCACCAACGTATTTTTAGGTAAGGTCTCAAACATTGCGTTTACGGTTTCGCCTATTTTGCAGCTGGCAGTTTCGCTTGATTATGCCATTTTTCTGCTGCACTCTTTCCGCCGTTTCCGCGAAACGCAGCCCGATGTTCCCACTGCCATGCGTGCTGCCATGAAGCAAAGTTTCTCAAGTGTTGCGGCAAGTGCTGCCACCACCGCCTTTGGCTTTGCGGTGCTTTCTATCATGCAGTTTCGCATTGGAGCCGAGCTTGGATTAACGCTGGTCAAAGGCATAATTTTCAGCTTCTTGTGCGTAATGATTTTCTTGCCCGCCTTCACCTGCCTTACCTATAAGCTTATCGACCGCACGCGTCATAAGCCGCTTATGCCCTCCTTTAAAAACATGGGGAAGTACGTGGCGCCCTTGCGCATTCCGGTAATGGTGCTGGTGGTGGTGCTGGCAGTTCCGTGTTTTCTGGGGCAGGGAGCCACCACGTTTACCTACGGCATGGGCTCTACCGCCGAAAGCCAAACGCGCGCCGGGGCAGATCAAATTGCTATTGAGGAAACGTTTGGGAATTCCACGGCAACGGTGGTGCTGGTGCCGCGCGAAAGTGCCGGGGCAGAACAAGAGCTTGCGCAGCAACTTCGCTCACTTGACCACGTGACCAGCGTGGTTTCGTATGTGAGCTCGGTGGGGGCGCAAGTGCCCGATTTTCTGGTGCCGCAAAGTGCGCTTGAGCAGTTTTATTCCGAAAATTATGCGCGCCTTATTGTGTATTCCAACACGCTTACGGAAGGCGATGTTGCTTTTGCGCTCTACGAAAATATACGTGCTACCTGCGCTGATTATTACGATGCGGAAAACACCTATATTGTGGGCGAAATTCCCAGCCTCTATGACATGCGCACGGTAACCAACGCCGATAACGCTAAAACAAATCCGCTTGCCATTATTGCCATTTTGTTAGTGCTGCTGGTTACGTTTAAGTCGGCGCTGTTGCCCTTCTTGCTGGTGGCAACCATTGAAAGCGCCATTATTATCAACTTAAGCATTCCGTATTTCGTGGGTGATAGCATTAATTACCTGGGGTATTTGGTTATTAACACGGTGCAGCTGGGTGCCACGGTAGATTACGCCATTTTGTTTACCGATACGTTCCGGCAATTCCGCACCAGCATGCCGTGCAAGCAGGCACTGCACAAAGCAGCAGGTCAAAGCTTTGCGAGTGTGCTTATTTCCGCCAGTATTCTGGCGCTTGCCGGTGGCGTTTTGTGGCTTACCAACACCAACGAGCTTATTGCGCTTTTGGGGCTTTTGCTTTTGCGCGGCACCATTTTGTCGCTGTTCCTGGTAATGACGTTTTTACCCGGCGTTTTGTTGCTGTTTGACAAGCTCATTGGAAAAACCACGTGGCACGCGCATTTTTATAGCGCGCCGGCAGCTGCTGTGCCCGCGGCGGCAAGCGGGACTGCCGCGCCAGTGGCAGGTGTGCCCGCAGCGTTAACAGATAATCCTTCCGCAAAGGAGGCATCTCATGAATAAGTATCAGGGGAAACATGTGGCGAAGGGCGCGGCTTCCGCGCTGGAACGTGCGGGCGCGGCAAGGCGCGCGGCAAAGAGCGCGGCTTTCGCACAGGCACCCCTTGCGGCAAGGGGCGCAGCTTCCGCACAGGCAAAGCATGCAGCCCCAACGGCTTTTGCACCACTCCAAAGAATAAAACGCCCTGCTACCAGCGCTGTTGCGGTAATTTGCGCTGTTGCCCTAAGCGCAACGTGCCTGGTGGGCGGCGCTGCAGCAGGCAGTGGAGCCAGCGCGCCCGGCGCCTTGACCTCTGCGGCAAGCACGCAGGAAAATAGCACGCAAAAAACCGAGGTTGTGTACGCAAAATTGGCGGGCGATGGCGCGCTTCAAAACACGTATGTGGTAAACACGCTTGAGCCCGAAAGCTCGGGCACGTTCACCGATTACGGCGCGTATGACAACGTGCAAAACCTTACGAATGCCTCTGCTCTCGGCAACTCTGACCAGGCCGTTTCTTTTGATGTTGCACAAGGCGAAGAAGGCAGCGCTTTTTCGTATCAGGGGGAATTGAGCAACGCGCAGCTGCCCTGGAACGTGCAAGTAACGTACACGCTTGATGGTACAAGTGTATCGGCTGGCGATTTAGCGGGTGCCACCGGGAACCTGGTTGGCCGCATGAGCATCACTCAAAACAAGCAGGCGCAGGATAGCGCGTTTTTCGAAAACTACCTGGTAACCGCTACGGTTACGCTGGGCTCAAACGTGACAAAAGATATCAGCGCGCCCGACGCGCAGGTGGCACTTTCGGGTTCCGATACGCAGCTTACGTTTATGGTAATGCCGGGCAAAGAAAAAACGGTTACGTTCAGCGCTGCGGTTGAAAATTTTGAAATGAGCAGCATTCAAGTTGCCGCTATTCCTTTTGCCATTGCGTTTGATTTTCCCGATACCAATTCGCTTCTTTCGCAGTTTTCCCAGTTAACGGAAGCGGTAAAAACGCTTGATACGGCCGCAACTGCGCTTGCAAGTGGCGCTACCAGCTTAGGCACGGGCGTTTCAGGTTTAGGTGAAGCAGCCACCAGCCTTTCGCAGGGAAGCCAAAGCATTGCGCAGGGGCTTACCGCATATCAACAGGGCGTTTTTGCGCAGGCGTCTCAATTGCAGCAAGCTGCCGATGCCTTGGGCAGCGAAGACGAAGTGAGCGCTGCTTACCAGCAAGCGCTCAGTGATTACCTTACAACGTTTACTACCGCGTTTGCGCAAACCTATGCGCAAACATACGCGCAATCGTATGTGCAGGCCTATGCGCAGGCGTATCAGGAGGCGCGCACAACCGGGCAAGATGAGCAAGCGGCTGCGCAAACGGCAACGCAACAGGCAACCACCAGTGCTACCACTGCTGCCTCAAGTGCCGCTGCCAGCGCCGCCGCTTCTGCTGCTGCAGAAAAACAAAGTGTTATGCAGCAAGCGCTTACCGCCATTGCCAGCCGCGCTGCCTATGCGGCAAGCGCCTCTGCTTTGCAAGGTGCAGCTTTGGGCCTGGGTTCTTCAAGCGACACAAACAGCCTGATAGGGGGTGCATCTTCTGCGGCGGCTGGCGCGCAGCAGTTCGCGCAAGGCGTGGAGAGTGCAGCAGCGGGTGCAAGTGAATACGTAAGCGGCGTGGAAGAATTTGCAAGTGGCATGAGCACGTTTCAGCAACAGACTGCCAGTTTGCCCAGCTCGGTACAGAAAGAGATTGATGCGCTTCTGTCCGATTACGACAAGAGCAGTTTTGCCCCGCGTAGTTTTGTGAGCAACAAAAACACCAACGTGAAGTTGGTGCAGTTTGTTCTAAGTACGCCTGAAATTTCGGTTTCTGAGCAGGAAGAAGCAACCGAGGAAGAAGTTGAACAATCGCCGCTGGATAGATTGCTGGCGCTGTTTCAGTAGAACGTGGTAGCTTTGCGCAACTTGGTGCAGGTGCGCATGGGGCGTGAAGTGCGCGGGCTGGGGCTGTGTGCGGCTTAAGGAAAAAAGGCGTGCGCCTTACGCTTCCTCTTCTTCATCATCGTCATCGTCGAAGAGCGACCAATCGTCTTCCGTCTTCTCGTGATTCTTATAGATAGACCGCGTTTTGCGCTCTAAGATGATGCATATAATAAAGCTAACTACCAGGCCAATCGCAACCAGGCAGCCAATGCCATAGAATGTTTCAAACAGAAAATGGTATATCTCACCAAAATCCATACGGGGTAAGTCTCTCTCGTTCGCGCGGGTGTGCGTGCCCGCTGTGTTCAATGTGTTTTTTGCGATTATACTCCAACACGCGGGGAAGAACAAAGTGCGTTGACAGATTGTTTTAAGCTTACTTTAAGCGGTAATTTCGTGTTCCTTACCTTCACGAGCTGCTTTTTTTGCCTAACAGCTTTTCCCTGTGCTACAATGCTGGGTCGGACTTTACACAACTCGTTATATATACAGGAAAGGTTTTCTATGTCAGGACATTCAAAGTGGGCCACCACCAAACATCGTAAGTTTGCTCAGGACGCAAAGCGTTCGGCACTTTTCTCAAAGCTTTCTCGTAACATTACCGTTGCGGCACGCGAAGGCGGCGATCCCAACCCCGAAAACAACGCTTCTTTGGCTGCAGCCGTTGAAAAAGCGAAAGCGAATTCTTTGCCGAAAGACAAGATTAAAGCCGCTATCGACAAGGCTTTTGGCGCCGGCAAAGATGCTGCAAATTACGAAAACGTGGTGTACGAAGGGTATGGTCCTGCCGGTATTGCTTTTTTGTGTGAAGCATTGACCGACAACCGCAACCGCACCGCTGCCGATGTTCGCTCGGCTTTCTCGCATGCGGGTGGCTCGCTGGGCACTTCCGGATCTGTTTCTTACATGTTTGAGCGCAAGGGTCAAATTATGGTTGACAAAGTTATCGAGGGCGACGGCAAAAAGGTGCCCGACCGCGATAACGCTGTGGATGAAGACGAATTCATGATGGCTGTTATGGAAGCCGGCGGAGACGAATACGAAGACGCTGATGATCAGTGGATTGTAACCACCGCTCCTACCGATTTGATGTCAGTGAAAAAGGCTTTGGAAGAGCAAGGCATTGAGACAAAAGGCGCCGAGCTTATTATGGTTCCGCAAACAACCACGGCTGTTTCGGTAGCCGATGCAAAGAAGGTCATGCGTTTGTTTGACAAGCTGGAAGAGCTTGAAGATTTGCAAAACGTGTACCACACCATGGAAATGACCGAAGAGATTGAGGCAGCACTCGACGAAGAAGAGTAGTTTTGCTGCTTTCTGGTGGTTTTTGATGACGCGCCTCCGTTTGGGGGCGCGTTTTTTTTGTGGCGGGGTTTTGTGAGGCTTGGTGGCGAGTTTTGTGAGGTATGGTAGCGGAATTTTGTGAGGCTTGGTGAGGGGTTTGCGCGGCTTGGTGGAGAGTTTTGTCTTTGTAAAATTTTCTGCCGCAAAGCGCGTTTGCTGTGGTATTATAGGCGAACAAATGTTTGCTCTTTGAATGAGTAAAAAACCAAGGCAAGAAGAAGGGCTTTTACATGCCGCAGGAAGAGCGCTACATATTAGGCATTGACCCGGGGCTTGCGCATACGGGCTGGGGTGTTGTGTCGTGGAGCGGCCCGCGCTTGAGTTGTGTTGCCTATGGGTGCGTTACCACCACCAACGATGCCCCTTTGCAGCAGCGGCTTTTAAAGATTTACCAGCAAATTTCTGCGGTGATTGAGCGCTTTCATCCTGTTGCGTTGGGTATTGAAACCATTTGGTTTGGGCAAAATGTTTCGGCGGCATTTGCCACGGGGCAGGCGCGCGGGGCGGCTTTGGTTGCCTGCGCAGAAGGCGGCCTTGACGTGGGAGAATACACGCCGCGGCAGATTAAAATGGCGGAGGTGGGTGAAGGCTCGGCAGAAAAAGAGCAGGTGCAGTATATGGTTGCGCATATCTTGCGGCTCAGTGAGCTTCCGCAGCCCGACCATGCTTCCGATGCGTTGGCTGCTGCGCTTTGCTACACCACGCACCACGGGCGGCTTTCGTAGCAGGGCACTTGCGGTGCTGGGCACCTGGCGTTTGTGGTGCTTGCGGTACTTGCGCGGGGCGTTCGTGGGCGCCAGTGTTTGTAGCGGTAGAAAAAGAACGGAGAGTTATGATTGCGTTTTTGAAGGGTGTTGTTGCGGCAAAGTTTGCACAAAAAGCGTACCTAGAGGTAAATGGGGTGGGCTTTGAGGTAAACATGTCAAGCTCCAGTTTGGCATCACTTGCCAATGTTGGTATGCCCGCAACTATTCTTACCTATATGCAAGTGCGCGACGACGGCATGTCGCTTTTCGGCTTTACCACGGAAAGTGAAAAAGCCCTGTTTGAGAAGCTGATTGGGGTGTCGGGCGTGGGGCCAAAAGTGGCTCTTGCGGCGCTTTCTTCCTTTGAACCAAACGTATTAACAGCTGCCATTACGAACGAAGATGTTTCAAAAGTATCCAAAATTCCCGGCGTGGGAAAGAAAACGGCGCAGCGCATTATTTTAGAGCTAAAGGGCTCTCTTGAAATGCCCGGTGCGCAGCTAAAGATTGGTGAAGAAGGCGGCAGCGGCGCGGCACTTTCTGCCCATGACGCAGGAGTGCGTGAGGCGCTTTTGTCTATGGGCTTTGTTACGGCAGAAATTGAGCTTGCGCTTAAAGATGCGCCCGAGGGGGCATCTGAACAGGAGTTATTGCAATACGCCTTAAAGCGCTTAGGGTCACTGTAGGGGTTTGTTGCAGGTTGCTACGGTGAAGTGTTGTTGTAAGTTGCACGGTTGCTGTTCAGCGCATTTTGCGGAATGTAGGTAATAAGGAATAGACGGCAACACGCCAATAAGCGAAAATGAGGCATATGAATAAACATGTAGAAATAGAAGGTATGGTTTTTGAGGCGGGCACAACGGGCGCTGGTTCGGGCGCAGGTGCTGCGGGCGCGGGCTTGAGCGCAAGTGCGGGCGCAAGCGCGGGTGGCGCTGCGCAGGGCGCAAGCGCGGGTGGCGCTGCTCAAGCCTCGCAATCTGCAGACACACGCGCTGTTTCTGCCTCGCTACAAGAAGACGACTTGG
>CAVDDP010000058.1:0-3856 GCA_963607695.1 Hallerella sp. | reverse complement strand
TTTCAAGCGCAGCAAATGATCGGGGCTATCACCCACATAGCACAAATTACGCTTTGCCTGTGTGGGGTTTTTCGTAACATCAATGCCATCAATTTCAATGGAGCCGCTGGTGGGGTTCAAAACGCCAACCAGCATGTTCAGCGTGGTAGATTTGCCCGCGCCGTTTGGCCCCAAAAGGCCAAAAATCTCGCCATCTTTAATTTCCAGCGAAAGATCTTTAACGGAATACGTTTTTCCGCCGTTGTAAGACTTGCTTACATTCTTAATGCTAATCATGCGAAACCTTTCTTGTTAAAGTTGCCAATGCGCCTTTCACATACCAATCTTGCATAATAACGTAGCGCGCCACAGCAGCAAGGTTTCGTTTGCCGCTTTTAACAATGTACGCATATCTTTTTCTAAGGGGAAGGGGAAGGAGTTCGCTCAGCCCTTCGCCACCTTGCCTTCACGATTATTTAGTGCAGAGCGTGCAGGGAGAGGGTTGAGGCGACTCTGCGAGGCTGTGGATAAGCGCATTCATGCTCAGAGTTTTTCCAAAGAAGCATTATCCAAGCCGAGCCGTGTCGCCGAATGCCCTCTGCCTGCACGCGTTCTCGTCAGCAACATTTGGGAGGGCAAGGTGGCAAAGGGCATTCGCGAACGGTGCTGAGCTCGATTTTCGTGGTGCTTACGCTTATACCACGAAAATCTTCGTGCGAAGTTCGCTCAACCCTTTGCCACCTTGCCCCTTTCAGCCTGTACGCTTCACCTTGCCCTGCAGGCGTTTAAAACTGCGGGAACGGGGGTTCAAGGGCGCGCTTGAAAGCGTAGGCGTGCATGGTGGCGTTAATGCGCTCTACTTCAGCAGCATCAAACCCCTGGGCAGCAGTTTCTTCTACCGACATATTACGCTCTACCAAACACGTAAGAATTTGATCAAGAACCGCGTAAGTTACACCAAGACTCTTTTCGTCTTGCTGACCTGCGGAAAGTTCAGCACTGGGGGGCTTATCAATAACATGCTGCGGAATGGGCTCAACGCTTCCTGCTGCACGCGCTTGTTCATTGAGCCATTCAGCAAGCGCAAAAACCTGCGTTTTATACAGCCCGCCAAGGGGAGCATAGGCACCAGCGGTATCGCCATAAAGCGTGGAGTAGCCCATCATGGCTTCGCTTTTGTTTCCGGTGTTTACCACCATCCAACCGTACTGGTTTGAAAGTGCCATAAGAACAATCATGCGGCAACGCGCTTGGGAATTTTCAGCAGCAGTGCCCGCTAAATCTTGCCCGTATGCTTCTTTAAACACCTGTTCAAAGGCGAAATAGGGCTCTTTTATAGAAACCGTGCGCGTTTCAATTCCAAGCCGTGCGGCTAAATCCTGGGCGTCGGTTAACGAATGATCGGAAGAATACGGCCCCGGCATAAGCACGCCGTGAACGCGGTTTGCGCCAAACGCGTGCACGCAAAGCGTTGCCACAACCGAAGAATCAAGCCCGCCCGATAACCCCACAACAACATTGGTACAACCAAGCAATTCCGTAAAAGAGCGCAGGCTATCTACGCATTTCTGGTGAACATACTGCATATCCATGGGGTGTTTCTCCTTGAAACATTCAGGCAACGTGCACGTATTGCACACGGTACCTTGCCACTACGCTTGACGAATGCGTTGTGCCAGCCAGTCTGCCCATTCTTCCACACCTGTTCCCTTTGTTGCGGCAAGGGGAAAAACAGGAGCCGTGGGATTAAGCTGCGTTACGGCCGCGCGAAACGCTTCCTCATTAAAATTAAACACCGGCATTGTGTCCACTTTATTAAGAATAATGGCTTCTGATATTTGAAACACACCAGGATACTTAAGCGGTTTGTCGTCGCCTTCCGGAACGGAAAGAATCATTATTTTGGCGTTTTCACCCAGGTCAAAGTCGGTCGGGCACACCAGGTTTCCCACGTTTTCTACAATAATCAAGTCAAGGCGCTCAAGATCAAGCACGTCAATGGCGCGTTTGAGCATGGCGCTTTCCAGGTGACACGCCCCGCCAGTGTTAATTTGAACAGCGGGAATGCCCTGCGCTTTAATGCGTTCGGCGTCTACCGAACTTGCAATGTCGCCCTCGATAACGGCAATGTTGAATTCATCGCGCAATGCCTCTATGGTTGCCAGAATAGTAGACGTTTTGCCTGACCCCGGGCTTGCCAGCAGGTCTACCACGTAAACGTGATTTTCTGCAAAGCGAGCGCGAAGCTGCGCAGCAAGCGTATCGTTTTTATCCAAGATAGGCTGTTTCATGTCAATTTTCATAGGGGAAATCCTTTACAAGTCATCCTCGTCGGGCGTTTCAATCTCAATAGAGTCTATCTGCATCTCGCGCCCCGCGGTAAGCTGCGTGGCAAAACTTCCGCAAGCGGGGCAAAGCAAGTGAAAGCGGTCGTGCTCAAACTCTTCACCACATTCAAGACAAACGCTTTTAGGCTGAATAATGTTCACTTCAAGCTTGGCATGAGCGCAAAGGGAATACTCGGAAAGCTCTTGCAAAGCCTCAAACGAAAAGACCAGCGCATCTTGAACGCATTCGGTCATTTCTCCCACCGAAAGCGAGATGGTGCTCACGCTGAGCGCGCCCGCCTCTTTTGCGGAATTGCATACGGCATCTAAAACGCCGGTCATAATTCCCAGCTCGTGCATAGTAAGGCAGCCCTTTCGCTTATTGTTGCTTGCGCGTTATTGCTAGTCTTCTTCGGCAGCGCGCTTTTCGCGCATCTTCTTCCATTCTTCCATCATTTCAGCCTCTTCGGCTTCTTCGCGTTTGCGCTGCTCTTCTTGCTGTTTTAAGCGTTTGCCCAGCGCAATACGCGCTACCAGCAAACTGATTTCATACAAAGAGACAAGAGCGGCAAACATCAAAATCATGGTAACCGGCGAAGCATCGGGCGTAACCATGGCAGAAATTACCACCAGCGCCATGTACACGTAGCGCCAGGAAGCGCGCAGCTTTTTGTACGGAACAATGCCAAAAACCGTAAGGTAGAACACCACTAAGGGCAGCTCAAAGGCGCAACCAAAGCCAATTTCAAACTTGATTACAATGTCTACATACGAGGAAGCGCGCGGAAGCACGGTGGCAAAACCAGATGCCTGGTCGCAAAGCCATGCAAACGCCGGGTTCAAAATGATGAAGTAGCAAAACACCGTGCCCAAAATGAACAAAGCAACGGCTGCGGCAAACGTGGGAATAAACCACTTGCGCTCTTTGGGTTTGAGTGCTGGCAGGAAAAACGCCAGAATTTGCCACAGAATAATGGGCGAGCACACCACCAGGGAAATCCAGAACGAAACGCTAAAACGCACCGAGAACGATTCAAACGGGTCAATGGCGGTAAGTTGCGCTAGACCATTGGCGTCGGCGGGAAGAAATTCCGCAATGGGCAAAAGCAAGAATTGCGCAATGGTAGGGGTAGCAAAGTAGAAGATAACAACGGAAACCGCCAGCGCAACAAGAATACGCACCAGGCGCATACGAAGTTCGCCCAGGTGATCCATAATGGGCATTCGGGCAGGACCGATTGGCATTATTCCTTGCCTCCTTCCGTGGTAGCAGAGGCAGAGGTTGCTTCTGCGGCAGGCTCAGTTGCGGGCTCAGGTGCAGACTCAGGTGCGGGCTCAGGTGCAGTTGCAGGCTCAGACTTGGGCTCTGGTGCAGCTTCCGCTGCAGAGGCAGGCACGAAATCGGGCGCAGGCGTTGGCGCGGCTTCCGCTACCGTCAGGGGTGTTTTCGCTGCAGGTGCTTCGGCTTGTTCCGCTTCGGCTGCTGCACTTACCGCTGTTGCTTTTGCTGCAGCTGTTGCTTCCCCTGCTGCTTCTACCTGCGAAACAGC
>CAVDDP010000057.1:0-5018 GCA_963607695.1 Hallerella sp. | reverse complement strand
GGTTCATTTCTTTCAACTTTTCGCCTGTCATAAGGCGCGCCGCCACTTTTGCCAGGGGTACACCGGTTGCTTTGGACACAAACGGCACGGTGCGGCTGGCGCGGGGGTTAGCTTCAATCACGTAAATAACCTGGTCTTTTATGGCAAATTGAATGTTCAGCAAGCCACATACCCCCAGGCGCAGCGCTAAGCGGCGCGCAATATCGCGCAACTGTGCTTGCATGTTAGCGCTTAACGTGAAAGGCGGAATACAGCAGGCACTGTCGCCCGAGTGAATACCTGCCATTTCAATGTGCTCAAGAATGCCGCCCACATACACGCTTTCGCCATCGCACAGGCAATCCAGGTCAAGCTCAACGGCGTCTTCCAAAAAGCGGTCAAGATATACGGGGTAATCAGGCGAAACTTTAGTAGCTTCTGCCATGTAAGTGCGCAGCTGCTCGGTGTTGTACACAATACCCATGCCGCGGCCGCCCAGCACAAAACTGGGGCGCACCAAAAGCGGGAAGCTTAAGCGCTGAGCCACTTTGCAGGCATCCTCAAACGTGCTTGCCATGCCGGCGGCGGGGTAGGTAATTTCAAGCTCATCCAGCACGCGGCTGAACAAATCGCGGTCTTCCGCCAGGTCAATGGCGGCAGGGCTCGTACCAATAATGGGAACACCCGCCTCTTGCAAGGGGCGTGCCAGCTTCAGGGGCGTTTGGCCTCCCAACGTTACAATCACGCCATCGGGATCTTCCGCTTCTATGATATCCATAACGTCTTCGTAGGTAAGCGGCTCAAAGTACAATTTGTCAGACGTGTCGTAATCGGTAGAAACCGTTTCGGGGTTGCAGTTCACCATAATGGTTTCATAGCCCTGGGCAGAAAGCGCATACGAGGCATGAACACAGCAATAGTCAAACTCAATGCCCTGGCCAATGCGGTTGGGGCCGGCGCCTAAAATCATAATGCGTTTGCGCGTTTTAGCTGCGGTTTCCGTTTCGGTGGCGTCGTAGGTTTTGTAGTGATACGCCGTTGAGCTGTTGAATTCAGCGGCGCAGGTGTCTACCGTTTTAAAGGCGGGGCGCACGCCCAGAATCTTGCGCACGGCGCGCACGGTTTTCTCGTCGCTTCCCAAAAGGTGGGCAATTTGTACATCGGATAAGCCGTATTGCTTTGCGGTGCGGAAGGCTTGCGCGTCCATGTCTTCAAGCTTCATGGTGCCCAGTGCCACTTCAACAGCGCAAATATCGGCAAGGCGGCTAATGAACCACGGGTCAATGTGGGTAAGTTCGTACACTTCTTCGCAGCTCATACCGCGGCGCAGTGCTTCTGCCACATAGAAAATGCGCTCGGCAGTGGGGCGAACCAGCATGTTGCGCAGCTCTTCATTGGTGGCGGCACCTTCAAGCTTGGCGCCTTTGCCATCGGCGCCTAAGCCCGCACGCCCGTTTTCCAGCGAGCGCAGCGCTTTGCCCAGCGATTCCTCAAACGTGCGGCCAATGGCCATCACTTCGCCTACTGCTTTCATGCGGGTAGTAAGCGTATTGTCGGAGCCGTGGAATTTCTCAAACGCAAAGCGCGGGATTTTAACCACGCAGTAGTCAATGGAGGGCTCAAAGCAGGCAGGGGTAGCTTTGGTAATGCCGTTTGTAATTTCGTCAAGCGTGTAGCCAACAGCCAGCTGAGCTGCGAATTTAGCAATGGGGAAGCCCGTTGCCTTGGAAGCCAGCGCCGAGGAGCGGCTTACGCGCGGGTTCATTTCAATGGCAATCATGCGCCCGGTGGTGGGGTTCACGGCAAACTGCACGTTGGAGCCGCCGGTTTCCACGCCCACTTTTTCAAGGATGGCAAGCGAAGCGGCGCGCATGCGCTGATACTCAACGTCGCTAAGCGTTTGAGCAGGGGCAACGGTAATGGAGTCGCCCGTGTGCACGCCCATGGGGTCAAAGTTTTCAATGGAGCACACAATAATGCCGTTACCGGCGGAATCGCGCATGACCTCCATCTCGTATTCTTTCCAGCCTTCAATGCTTTCTTCTACCAGCACTTCGCTGGTGGGAGAAAGCTCCAGGCCCTGGCCTACAATGAGTTCCAGCTCTTCGCGGTTGTGCGCAATGCCGCCACCGGCGCCACCCAGCGTAAAGCTGGGGCGCAATACCACGGGGTAGCCCAGGGGTTGGGAAGCGGCCGCGCTTGCTGCTTCGCCCGTGTTGGCGCCGCTTGCTGTGCTTTCGCAAGACGCCGCGCCCGTGCCGGCGCCCGCGCCTTCCACAATGCGCAGCGCATCTTCAACGGAGTACGCATAGAAGCCGCGTGCCGTTTCTATGCCCAGTTCTGCCATGCATTGCTCAAAAAGCTTGCGGTCTTCGCCGCGCTCAATGGCTTCCAAATCACAGCCAATCATTTCCACACCGTATTTGTCCAACACGCCAGAATGTGCCAGTTCAACAGCGGTATTCAGCGCTGTTTGACCGCCCAGTGTGGGAAGAAGCGCATCGGGGCGCTCTTTGGCAATTACTTTCTCTACGAATTCGGGGGTAATGGGTTCAACATAGGTGCGGTCGGCCAGGCCGGGGTCGGTCATAATGGTGGCAGGGTTGCTGTTCACCAGCACCACACGAAAGCCGTCTTCCTTCAGCACTTTACATGCTTGTACGCCCGAGTAGTCAAACTCGCACGCCTGACCAATGATAATGGGGCCTGATCCTATAACCAGAATGGTTTTGATGTCGGTACGTTTAGGCATGGCAGGCTCCTTCCTGGTAAGCAGCTGTGGGTGCGTTTGCGCCTGTGCTGGCTTCGGGTGCAGCGGATGCGCCGGCGCCAACAGCTTCCCCTTTTTCACGTCCAAAATTCCAGCCGGAAAGCCTGTCGGCGGCAATGTCAATGTTTAAGGCATCGGCGGCACTCATGCCATCCATCATGCGCGCAAAAGCGGTGAACAGGTAATGAGCGTCGGTGGGGCCAGGCGCTGCCTCGGGGTGATACTGCACGCAAAACGCGGGAATGTCCAAAAACGCAATGCCTTCGGCGGTTCCGTCGTTCAGGTTAATGTGGGTAAGCTGAATGCGCCCAAAGCGTGGGTTTTGCACCACGGGCGCAATGTTGTGTTCGTTCCAAAAGCGCAGGTCATTCACGTGTTCGGTGAAGCCGCCCGAAAGCTCGGGCACAAGTGGCCCCAGCGTGGGAAACAAAAGGCCAAAGCCGTGGTTTTGCGCGGTAATTTCCACGCGTTTGGTAACCAGGTTCATAACGGGCTGGTTCCCGCCGTGATGGCCGTACTTCAGCTTTTCCATGTGCGCGCCACTTGCCAGGCTCATCATTTGATGCCCCAGGCAAATGCCAAAAACGGGCACTTTACCCAGCAGCTTTTCAGCCTGGGCAAACGTTTCCGTTACGGCATCGGGGTCACCCGGGCCGTTGCTTAAAAACACGCCGTTGGGGTGCGTTGCCAACACTTCTTCGGCGGGGGTGTTCCACGGCACCACGGTAAGTTCGCAGCCCGTGCGTACCAGGTTTTGCAGAATAGAAAGCTTAGCGCCGCAATCGTATACCGTTACTTTATAGCGTGGTTTTGCGGGTGCGGAAAGGGCAAATGCTTGGCTTTCGGGCAGTTCCGCTGCCGTAAAGGGGTGAGTACTTTCGCACGAAACGGTGCGCGCCAGGTTCACGCCCACCAGCGATTCGCTTTCGCGCACACGCTGTATAAATGCTGCCGTTTGCGCTTCGTTTTTTTCGCCCACGGCAATGCCTGCACGCTGAGCGCCAAAGTCACGAATGTGACGCACCAGTGCACGCGTGTCAATGCCCTCAAGAGCAACAACGTTGTTTTCCTGCAAAAACGCAGGCAGGCTTTTGGAGCTGCGCCAGTTGCTGGGCACATAACACATGTCGCGCACTACCAGCCCGCGCAGGGCAGGGTGCGCCGCTTGGTAGTCATCGGGGGTAAGGCCGTAATTGCCAATTTGCGGATAGGTCATAACCACAATCTGGCCGGCATACGAGGGATCGGTAATAACTTCCAGGTAGCCTTCAAGCGAGGTATTGAAGCATATTTCGCCAAAGACTTCGCGCCCGGCGGCTGCGGCGTCTGTTTCCCCGGCGCCCGCTGCGCCAACAGCTTCCCCTTCTTCTTCTACCCCGGCGCCGCAGGCAAACCCGCGATATACGCTTCCGTCTTCAAGCGCTAAAAGCGCAGGTACACGCTTTGGCTTGCTGGTATGTTCAAGCAATTTTTGACTTGCAATGCTCACTTCTATTCCTTTGTCTTAGAGGCTTTTTTAGTTTGCGCTGCAGCTGCTGCAGATTCCTTTTCTAATGGTACTTCTTTTTGCGCTGCAATGGCAGCAGAAACCAGCCCTAAGAACAACGGATGCGGCTTGGTGGGGCGGCTTTTGAACTCCGGGTGCCCCTGGCTTGCTACAAACCACGGATGATCGGGAATCTCAATCATTTCTACCAGGTGGCCATCGGGGCTGGTACCCGCAATAAGCATGCCTGCCTGGGTAAGCTGGTCGCGGTAATCGTTGTTCACTTCATAGCGATGCCTATGCCGCTCGGAAATTTCCAGCGTGCCATAAGCAGCGGCCGCTTTTGAATCGGGGGTCAGAATGCAGGGGTAGGCACCCAAACGCATGGTGCCGCCTTTGTCGTTAATCTTTGCCTGGTCAGGCATAATGTGAATAATGGGGTAGGTGGCGCACTCGTCAAATTCGGCACTGGTGGCGCCTTCCAAACCAACTACATTACGGGCAAATTCGCACACGGCTGCCTGCAACCCCAGGCAAATGCCCAAGAACGGAATGCGGTTTTCGCGGGCATATTGTGCCGCAAGAATCTTGCCTTCAAAGGCGCGCTGGCCAAAGCCGCCGGGAATAAGAATGCCGTCTACGCCGCCCAGAATTTGGTCCACGTTTTGCCTGGTTAAGCTTTCGCCATCAATGAGCTGGGCATCCACGGTGTAATGATGAAAAACGCCTGCGTGGTGCAGCGCCTCTATAACAGAAAGGTAGGCATCGGGCAGGCTGGTGTAT
>CAVDDP010000056.1:0-2782 GCA_963607695.1 Hallerella sp. | reverse complement strand
CACGCATTGATTTCTTCCGATTCGTCCAGGTTTTTCAGAATACCGTGCGCGCGCAGGTACTTTGCGCCAATGGTTCCCATGTCCATTAAGCACACCGGCTTATCATCGCGCCCCAGTTCATGGCGCATTTCCAGATATTTCTGGAAGGCCGCAGCCACCTGTTCATCGTCAATCACGGGGTTGGTGAGCTCGGTGCCAAACGTGGTGTGGCGGCAATGGTCAGACCAATAGGTGTCCACCACTTTCACTTCAGTGATGGTGGGATTGCGCTGCTCCACCTCGCGAAAATGCTTTTGGAAGAACAAGATATCCGCCAAATCCATGGCAAGCCCGCGCTCTTTAATAAAGCCGGCAAGCTCTTCTTCAGAAAAGCTGGTGAAGCCTTCCACCACTTCAACAGCAGCCGGTTGCTCAAATGTCATGGTAAGCGTTTCCGGCAAATCAAGCGATGCCTCGCGGCTTTCCACCGGGTTAATCACGTAATGCTTAACGGCCTGGATATCTGCCGCAGAGAGCGCACCTTCCAAAACGTAGACCTTGGCATTGCGTACCAGCGGGCGCTCACCCTGGCTGATAAGCTGAATGCATTCGCTTGCACTATCGGCGCGCTGGTCAAACTGCCCCGGCAGGGCTTCCACTGCAAAAAGCGTGCCTTCCTGGCTTTCAGGGTGGGGCTGTTCGTAGGAAACATTGTCGGATTGAGGTTCGCTAAAAACAACGGGAATACATTGGGCGAACAGCTCATCCGAGAGCCCTTGCACGTCGTAGCGATTGATAATGCGCACGTTTTGCAGGCCTTTGATGCCCAAAATGTCGCGCAGCTCGCTTGCCAAGTGCTGCGACTCAATGTCAAACCCCGGTTTCTTCTCAACGTAAATGCGCTGAACCATGAAATCCTCCCCTGTTTGTTGTGATAAAAGCTTGTGCTTGCGGTGGGCGCGCTTTGCTGTTTTTGCTGTTTGCTTGCCGCCACGCAAGAATGCAAATATTGTTGTTTGCATGATACCGCTTCTTTTTGCGCGACCGCGCGAAACATACGCATGCGGGTGAAAATCTACAAGGCGCAGTGCCCTGGCGCTGCGAGTGCGGCGGTATTGCGGCGGGCACGACGGACACAGCGGGCGCGACTGCAGCGGGTGCGACTGCAGCGGGTGCGACGGGCGCGGCAGGCGCGACTGCAACGCGCAGCGCAGCCTCCCCTTCCCCATCCCCATCAAAATGTGCCATTTGTGGAGCTTTCCGAATCTTCACCAAAAAAAGCTTACGAAGCCGCAAAAAACGCCTTACACTACCTTGTTCGATAATTGAAAACGCAATAGCTTTGCGCACGAAAACACGCACTTGAAATGAGGTTTTTATGGCTCTTGATTTGGAAAAACAACAAAAAACAATGATTTTGGTGCTTCTTTCCGGCACCATCCTGGTTATTCTTAACGCTACTCTTCTTTCGCCGGCACTGCCCGCCATTATGGCCGACACCGGCGTTTCCGCTACCACCGTTCAATGGCTTACCAGCTCATACGCGCTGGTTGAGGCCTGTGTTATTCCGCTGAACGCCTTTTTTGTGGGGCGCGTAAGCACCCGTAAGTTGTTCATTGGCAGCATTTTGTGGTTCTGCATTTCTAGCATTGTGGCTGGTCTTGCCCCTAATTTTTACGTTATTTTAGCGGCGCGTATCATGATGGCGTTTGCCACCGGCATTATTATGCCCATGTCCTTCACGCTTATTCTTATTATTATCCCACGCGAAAAACGCGGAAGCGCCATGGGAATGATTGGCCTTTGCATTGGCTTTGCTCCCGCTATTGGGCCCACGCTTTCCGGCTTTATTGTAGATTCGCTGGGCTGGCGTGAGCTGTTCTTTATTGTGGCGGCGCTTTGTGTCTTTGTGTTCATTGCGGCCTTCTTTAAATTAAAGAACTTCGAAGGGTTTGAGAAAACAAGCTTCGATGCGCCTTCTATCGCCCTTTTGGCCATTGGCATGGTAAGCCTGCTCTACGGCATTTCTTCTATTACTTCTTCCGAAAACATGCTGATAGATGCCGCCTTAATTGTTGTAGGCATACTTCTTCTTGTTATTTTTTGCCGCCGCCAGCTCAAACTGGAAACGCCTGTTTTACGCATTAATGTTATGAAGGCTCCCAAGTTTCGCACGGGCGTTATACTGGTTGCCCTGCTTGAGGCTGCTCTTATTGGTTCAGAGGTTGTGCTGCCCATTTATGTGCAACAAGTTATGGGCAACACCGCTACCACATCGGGGCTTTTAATGATGCCTGGCGCTATTATCGGTGCAATTTGCGGCGTTATCTCGGGGCGTTTATTTGACAATGTGGGCGTGCGCCGCCCCGTTATTTTTGGCGCGTGCATGATTGTTATTGGCGGTTTTGGTGTAACCACGTTTAACATTGACATGGACATTCTTATGGTAACCGTAGTGTTTACTACCATGTCTATTGGCATTCAGTTCTTAACCACACCCATTAACACATGGGGCATGAATTCTTTGAGCAATCGCGTAATCCAGCATGCAAACTCTATTTCTTCTACCATGAACCAAGTGGGCGCCTCTATTGGAACGGCGTTTATTGTGAGCCTTACCGCCGTAGGAAGCCGTTTTGCTCCCGAAGGCGCAACCGAGCAAGTTACTACCATGGCGGGCGTTCATGCCGCTTTCTGGGGAATGTTTGGTATTCTTGCCATTGTTGCGTTGGGTATTTTGTTGTTCGTGCATGAGAAAGACACGCGGAAAGGCGCTGCGGGTGCTGGTGCTGCTGGTGCTGCA
>CAVDDP010000055.1:0-8662 GCA_963607695.1 Hallerella sp. | reverse complement strand
GTGTACGATTCCTTCCTTGCCTGGTGTGCTGAGTGAAATGCATGAGCAGAATGCACTTTTTCCGCAGCGCGCTAGAACTCCACGTTGCCAAATTCGGCAAGCTGCAAATTGGGGTTCTTCTCGGAAATCCAGCGCACGCTAAACTCATTCGTGAACAAAAGCCCGCGTTTGCCGCGCATGTTTTCCACGCGCAAAACATCGGTGGACAAATGCATTTTTGCAATGTCAAGCTCTTCAGGGCTATTCATAACCCAGCGAATTTCCGTATAATGAAGGGGCTGGCGGCGCACTTCCACACCATACTCGCTTTTCAAGCGGCGTTCCAGCACGTCAAACTGCAAAACGCCTACCACGCCCACAATCACGCTTTCCATGCCCATGCCCAGCTCGCGGAAAATCTGAATAGCGCCTTCTTGCGCCAGCTGCTCCATGCCTTTAATGAACTGCTTGCGTTTGAGGGTGTTCACTTGCGTTACGCGCGCGAAAAGCTCGGGCGTAAACGTGGGAATAGGCGGGTATTGCACGCGCAATTTGCCGCCGCACAGCGTGTCGCCAATACTGAAGGTGCCGGGGTCAAACAAGCCCACAATGTCACCCGCATATGCTTCATCCACAATGGCGCGATCGTCTGCCATCATGGCTGTTCCGGTGGCAAGCTTAATCTTTTTGCCCGCCTGCACATGGTACGCTTCCATGCCGCGTTCAAACTTGCCGGAACATATGCGCACAAACGCAATGCGGTCGCGATGATTCTTATCCATGTTCGCTTGAATCTTAAACACAAAACCGCTGAACTCTTCCTGCAACGGGTCTACCAGTTCGCCACTTTCAACATCGCGGTAGGCAAGCGGGGTGGGGGTAAGCTTCAAGAATTCCTTCAGGAAGGGTTCAACGCCAAAATTTGTGAGTGCTGACCCAAAGAAAACAGGGGTAAGCTGGCCGCCTAGCACGGCGTTCAAATCAAACTCATCGCCCGCGCCATCTAAAAGCTCCAGCTCATCAATAAGCGTTTGGTAGTTATTTTCACCCACGCGCTCAATAATACTGGGGTCATCCAGCGCCGTTTCGGTTTCTTCCACCCGCTTTTGCGCATTTGCGTGACCGTCGCCCAAAAAGGAAATCACGCGGCGCGAATCGCGGTCAAAAACGCCGCAAAAATCACGCCCATTTCCCACAGGCCAGTTCATGGCATACGTGTTAATGCCCAGCACCTGCTCAATTTCTTCCACCAGCTCAAACGGGTCTCTAATTTCACGGTCACACTTGTTCACAAACGTAAAAATGGGAATGTGGCGCAGCGTGCACACCTTAAAGAGCTTCTTTGTTTGCGCTTCTACGCCTTTGGCGCCGTCAATCACCATTACGGCGGCGTCGGCAGCCATGAGCGTGCGGTACGTGTCTTCAGAAAAGTCCTGGTGGCCAGGGGTATCAAGGATGTTCACGCATTTGCCGCCATAGGTAAATTGCAAAACGGAAGAAGTTACGGAAATGCCGCGTTCCTTCTCAATGTCCATCCAGTCGCTGGTGGCCTGGCGTGACCCGCCTTTGCCCTTAACAGCACCTGCCGATTGAATGGTGCCCGTGTACAACAGCAGCTTTTCGGTAAGGGTGGTTTTGCCGGCGTCGGGGTGGCTAATAATGGCGAAGGTGCGCCGTGATGCTATTTCTTCAGAAAGTGTAGACACAAATATCCCTTCTTGCGTGGTTCGTTGCGTGGTTGCGGCGGGCGCATTTTTCGTACCCGCCGTTTGTGTAACCGTACTAGTATATTTCAATTAGGGGAAAGAAGCGCCAATTGATAGGCTTTTTCTACAGACGACTGCTCAAAACCTCTTGTAGCGTTTGCCCCAGCGCCGTGATATCAAGCGGTTTTGCCAGGTGGGCATCCATGCCTGCGTTCAAGCACTCTTCCACATCGGTGCTAAACGCGTTTGCGGTCATGGCAATAATGGGAATAGTTTTGCCCAGCGGGTTTTCGCCTTCGCGAATTGCCTGTGTGGCTTGCACGCCATTCATGTTGGGCATTTGCATGTCCATTAAAATGGCGTCGTATTCGCCCGGCTTTATGGTTTCAAAAGCACGCACCAGTTCGGCACCATCGGGGTAAATGGTGCAGGTGGCGTTATGCATTTCAAGCAGCGCTTCCAAAATCTCGGCATTCAAGGCGTTGTCTTCTGCGCACAAGAAGCGCTTTCCACTCAAAGAATTCTTATCGTTTTCGCGTTTCTTGCTCATGGCTGCTTCGCGCGAATGCTCAATTGCCAAAACCAGGTTTTCAAAGAAGAAGGGGCGCGCAATTAAGCCATCTATGCCGCTGCCAACAATGGCATCGCGAACGCTTTCTTCGTGGGTGTAATCGCAGCAGAAGATAAGGGTTTTGCGCACACGTGACGCGCCACTTGCCGAAGCTTCTCGCAGTGTGCTCACCGTTTCTGCCAGCGATTGCGACGTTAAATACCCGTGCAACAAAACGGCGTCAATTTCCTGGTCACGCAGCGTTTGTGCTGCTTCTTCTACCGTGCCTACTACCGATAAGTCAACGGACGTTTCATGAAGCGATGCGGTTAAGTTATTGATAAGCCGCTCTTCCTCAGAAACCAAAAGCACGCGCTTAATGCCCGGCACCTGCATGGCTTCTTTATCAATGGGAAGCGTAAGTGTAACATCAAAACGGCTTCCTTGACCTAGCTCACTTGTTGCGGTAATGGTGCCGCCCATAAGGTCTATCAGGCTTTTTGTGATGCTCATACCAAGGCCGGTGCCTTGAATCTTGTTGGTTACCGAGCTTTCCTCGCGCGTGAAGGGCTCAAAAATAACTTTCAGGAATTCCTGCGACATGCCAATGCCGTTATCGATAACCGAGGTCAAAATGGTGGCATGATCAGGTACTTCGCACGGCAGTTCTCTAATCTCAAAGCGCACTGCACCGCCTTGGGGCGTGTACTTTACCGCGTTGTTCAGCAAATTGATGAACACCTGGCGAATACGAATGCAGTCGCCAATCAAGTACTCGTGGGTAACTTCGTAAACGCGCACCGTGAATGTTTGGCCTTTTTCATCGCTTTGCGAACGAATGATGCTTTCAATTTGACCGGCCTGTTCCGCCATTTTCACGGTTTCTTTGCCTAGTTGCACTTCGCCCGATTCAATTTTGCTCATGTCTAAAATGTCGTTAATCAAGCCCAGCATATGCCGCCCTGAAGTATCAAGCTTCTTTACGTAATAGCGCAGCTTATCAGGGTTTTCAATCTCGTGTTCCATAAGGCTTGTCATGCCCATAATGGCGTTCATGGGCGTGCGAATGTCGTGAGACATGTTTGCAAGAAACATGCTTTTTGCCTTGGTTGCTTCTTCTGCAATAACTAACGCTTCTTGCGCTTTTTGTTCGGAAGCCTGAAGATCGGCATTCGTTTTCTCAAGCAAGCGTGCATTTTTTTCGCGCTCTTCCATGAGTTTCTTATCGCGCTCACGGCGCAACGTAAATAAGAAAAGCACCACGCCTGCAATTACCAGTGCAACCACAAAGCAAACGAAAACCGTAAGCAGCGATCCAATCATATTAGTGGTGCTTACGGCAACGTCGTTGGCCGAGATAAGCATGAGCACTGCCCAATCGTAGTCGGGCAAGCGGTCGTACACTAAGTAAAACTTATTATTATTATTATTATTGATTATTACATCAGTGCATACCGTACCCGAGGGGTATCCCATTTCCCGCACGACTTCAAAGCTATCCACGTGCGGGAAGGTTTGGTTTTCCATAGAGCGGAAAATGTTTGTGCCCTCAAACTCAATGCCTTCAAGAGCTCCGTCTTCGGCAAGCACATAGCCATCATAGCTAATAATGTAGCTTACATTGTTGCTTCCATAGGCGCTGGAATGGAAAAACGGCTGCATGTCTTCCATGGAACGAAGAACTATCAGGTACTTTATGGTGTGGCCGCTAACCGTTAAGCCTTTCTCTGCTTTTAGTGCAAACGCCATATAGCTTTCACCGTTAAGCCAATCGGCAATCATAAAACTTTGCTGTTGAACACCGGTGATCTGATCAACGCCGGACCATAACCCCTGCTTTCCGGTATCGGTGTAGTAATAGCCATCTTCATCGATAACGCGCAGGTATATTTGCTTGCCAACAGGGGAAAGATCTTTTTCAGAATGGGAAATTAACGTTGCTAAATTGTCTTCGGTAAGGGCATCTGCTTCTTTTATTTGCTGCTCCAGGTTTTCGGCATAGCCCCACTGAATTTCAATTTGAACATCTAACTTTTCAAAGAGCTGCTGGCTCATTTCTTCAAGCTGTGCCACCGATTCCTGGTACAGCTGCTCTTGTGTGTAGCGGTAAAAAACACTGCCTGCAATTAAAATAATTGCTGCTACAACGGCAATCAGCGCCGGGATAAACCAGCGCTGACGCTTTGTGCGCGTAGTGTTATTGTTGCTTGGTATGTTAATAGTTCTTGTTGCCATACGCTCTTTGTAGTTCTTTGTTTTGGTTTTCCTGCTTTGTGGTGCCGCGGCTCACTGCTTGCAGCTTGTGCTGTGCGCCCTGCGCAGCCCCTGCTGCCGTGCTGCACGCTGCTTGTACTGCGCGCCCCATGCTGCCCATGAGCTGCATGGGGCGCGTGCGCTGTGCGCCGCGGCTTCCCTTTCTTTTTACTCTATTGTTCCCACGTACTTCACTAACGATTCATCAATGGTTGCGGAAGACACGGTGCCCACTTTTTGCAGGTACGTTTTTGCCGCGTCAAGCCCCACAATGCCGGTGTCGGTAAGACCCAAGCTGTCTTTTTCGCCTTTGTTGTAGCCACAAACAACCACGGTGTAGGTCTTGTTGTCGTCAAGGTCTTCGCCTGTTGCTGTTTGATACACATAGGGGTACTTAAAGCCGGTGCCGCGCGTATCGGCGCCCGCTTGCGCCATCTCTTTGATTTCCTTGCCCGTGCGCTCAAGGGTGACAAGTGTGTCATACCAGCCGGTGGGCAGGAATATCGTAATGTACTCCTCGGTCATTTTGCCTGGTAGAATGCTTCCGTTTGCGCCATACGAGTTTTCCATAAGCGCATTCACTTCAGGGCTGTACACGTTGTAGGAAATAAGGGCGGCATCGGCGCCGGTGGCTTCCATAAACATTTGCCCTGAAAGCTTGGCGGCCTGCACGGTGTCAAGCTCTTCCGTTGCGGTGGCGTAATACGTTACACCGTTTTCGCGAATGGAGCGCTTCGCGCTATCAAGGGCGGCAAGTGCGTCATTGGCGGTGCCTTCGCCCTTAATCCAGCTCAGAACGCCCTCGCCAAACGTTACTAAGTAATTATCCCAGCCGGTGTACACCATATTCATGGAATGACCTGCGTTTATTTGCTGCAGCGCTTCGGCATAGGGGGAATCACTTGAAACTTCAAAGTCTTTGATAGAGCACATGTTGGTGGATTGCTCGCCGTTAATGGCAAGGTAGCCTTCGGTAGAGCTTAGAACTTCAAGCACCTTAAGCGCGTCTTCCAGCTTTTGCTCGTTGCCGGCATTTGCCAGCTCTTTGTTCAGGCCGTAGAAGCGCGAGGGGCTGGTAACGTACGTGTTATTGGTGCCGTCTTCCGAAAGCCACGGCATAAGAACGTACTGGTCGCCCGTGCCATCTTCGTTTTGCGAGAAGCGCTTCACCGTGCCCATCATAAAGGCGGTGTTGCCTTCCATAAAGGTGTTCAGACATGCGCTGTAGTCGCTGCTGTTTTCGTTGTATTGAATAAGGCCGCAGTCAATGAGTTTCTGGAAATACTCAACGCTGGTTTGCATTTTTTCGCTGCTGCTTGCCCAGGTGTCGCTGCTGGTATCAATAAACGACGCGCGCCATTCTCTGCCCGATACCGTATTCATGGTTTCAGGCGAGCTGGTATTAAAGAAGTACTGGAAGGCGCTACCCGGCAAGTCAAGCAAGCATTCAGAAACGTTGATGCCTTTTTCCTGCAAGGCGGGAATGGTTTCGTTGATAAGCTGATTAAGGCTGGTGGGAATTTCCAAGCCTTCGCGCTCAAAAAGCGACTTGTTGCATAAAAAGCCGGTGATGGAATAGTCAAACGGCAGCAAGTACACGCCGCCATCAATGGTGTACTCTTCCAAGCGCGCGGTGTTGTACAGCTCTGTTACGCTGTAAGAGCTTAGGTCAATTAGATTTTCCTGCTGAATGCTTTCATCCCACGCCTGGGTGGTGGAGTAAATGTCGGGCATAATGCCGGTTTCAAGCTGCTCTTTGCAGTAGGCACTCATATTGCGCCCGCGATACGGAATAACTTCAATGTTAATTTCAGGGTACTTTTCGTGAACCAGCTCGATAAAGGCGGAATAATCACGCTGCGCATCCATAATGGTAATGGCTTCGTGTTCGCCCGATGCGGTGGTAGTGCTGGCACTGGAGCTGCTTTGGCTACTGCAGCCGCTCATTGCTGCCACGGTGCAGGTCATTGCGGCAAGAACAGCCGCTAACGCCAACGTTAAGAACAACTTTTTTCTCTTCATTTTTGGTACTACCTCTCTAGTCGCGATTGGCTGCTTTTATGCAGATGAATTACCAATCTAATGTACGTTTTCTTACATGCTCGCTGCTCTTAAATGCTTGCTATAGTCAAACACGATTAGGGAATTTCTCAAATGCTTTGTTCTTTTGCCCTTGTTCCTTGTTTCGCTCTTTTCGTTCTCTTGGTTGTTTCTATTGTGGTGCTGCTGGCGCTTCGGGCGCTTCTGGTGCTCCGTTGCGTGTGCTACGTTTCCGCTGCATGTGCGCGATTCGTTACTCTTGCACGCCGCTTCTGGTGTTCCGTTGTGCCAGCTTCGCCTTCTTCCTATACTTCCTCAAAACCGTCGTCATCGGCTTGTGCCGTGGCGGGGTCATGCACGGTAATCTCCTGGTTTTTCACGCTCACGCGCGCATTCTTGGGCGTGGACTGGCACACAAATGCGCTGCCGCCAATCACACTTCCTTCGCCAATAATGGTCTCGCCGCCAAGAACGCTGGCGTTGGAGTACACCGTAACGTAATCTTCCAGCGTGGGGTGGCGCTTTACGCCGCGCAACATTTGGCCTTTGCGCGTGGAAAGAGCACCCAGCGTAACGCCCTGGTACAGCTTGCAATGCGCGCCAATAATAGTGGTCTCGCCAATAACAACGCCCGTTGCGTGGTCAATGAAAAAATATTCGCCAATGGTGGCGCCCGGGGCAATATCTACGCCGGTTTCCCCATGGGCATATTCGCTCATCAAACGGGGAATCAGGGGCACTTTCAGCTGATACAGCACATGTGCTATGCGGTGTACAAAAATGGCGAAGAAACCGGGGTAGCACAGCACAATTTCCTCGCGGCTGGTTGCGGCAGGGTCTCCATCAAAGGCGGCTTGAACGTCTTTCAGCAAGAGCGCTTGCACCTGCCCCAGCTCATCCATGAACGCTTCCGCCATGACTTCTGCCTGTTCAGAGGCTTGCTCTTCGGAAAGTGCGTTGTTTTCGTACAACAGCGCCTTTTTGATTTGTGTTTGCGCCACGCGCTGAATGTGCATCAGGCGCTCGCTTACCAGGTATTCCGATTTGTCGCCCGCGGCGCTTTCGTTATCAAAATAGCCCGGGAACATAAGCGTTTTAATGTCGTTTAAAAGCGCAATAACAGCAGATCTGCTGGGAAAATGTTTTTTGTAACCCGCAAAAAATTGCTCCTCGGCTTCATAGCCTTGAAGAAAAGCAGCAACGTGCTGGTCCAGTTTTTGTGTAATCATGTAACCCCTCGCTTCCACAGAATATGAACAACGTTGTGTGAAAACGTTCTCATCAGCATACCATAATTGCCTGCTAAAAGGCGCATCAAGACGGAACTTTTTCGGAGCACGGGTGGCGCGGGCGAGGCGCACGTGAGTGGCGCGTGCGCACATCGCTTTTTCGGAGCGCGGGTGGCGCGGGCGTACATCGCTTTTCCGGAGTGCGGTGCACCACGTGCCGTGCCCCGCCAGCGGCGGCATTAGCGCCGGTGAGCGGTTGCGCCTGCCCTATCTGGTGATATTTTGCCGACAAATTGCCCCCTTGCAACGTTTCGTATTCGGTGCGAAACGTTCATATCGTACTATTTTGCTCAGGTTTGAACTTTTTTGCTGCCTTTGAGAGAGATGCGCACGCAAGGCGCAAGGTAAGGCAAAAGTTCAATTGCAAACAAGGAGATTGCAGGAGGTATTATGGCATATATACGTATTGCTGCCCCTTCCCCCGCCGATGCGCTTATCGCACAACGTGCAGGCGAATTCAAAAAGCGCATAGAGGCAACACCCCCGGGAATGTGCCCCGTGGCATTTGAGAAATCCCTGTTAGAAGCCTCGGCTGCGCAAAGCTGCGGAAAATGCGTGCCGTGCCGCGACGGCTTACCCGCGCTCGCTTCGTTGTTGCAGCGCGTAGTAACGTATCAGGCAACGCCCGATACGCTAGAGCGCATACGCACGTTGGCGCAAACCATTCAAGCAAGCGCCGATTGCGCCATTGGCTACGAAGCAGCCACGCAGGTACTCAATGGTTTAGATCAATTTGCCGAAGAATATCGTGCGCATGTGCAGGCGAAAAGCTGCAGCGCTGGCGTAGAGCAGCACGTGCCTTGCGAAGCGTTGTGCCCTGCTCACGTGAATGTTCCCGCTTATAT